>DATMJR010000264.1:0-3050 GCA_035553775.1 Miltoncostaeaceae bacterium
ACCCTCCCACGGCCCTGCCGCTCCCGCCGACCCCGCGCGGCCGGGCCGTGGGAGGGTCGCCGCCCCCTCCCCGGGACCGTCGGCGACGGGGCCTGGGCCCTCGTCGACACGGCCGACGGCACCGTCGCGAGCGCGTGCCGCCGCCTGCGGGCCCGCTGACGTGCGGGTGCCGGACGCGCGGGAGCCCCCGTCGCGCGCGGCGGCGGGGGCTCCCGTCAGGTGGACCCGCTCCCGGGTCGACCCGCGGTCAGCCGCGGCGTCCCGGCCCCGCGACGGGGACCTCCGCCGTCACGGTGCGGCGCTCGACGGGCTCGTCCTCGGCCACGTGCACGTGGTCGTCCGCCCCCTCGGCACCCGCGGGGAGGTGCCCCGTGGCGTCGAGCTGGCTGGTGAGCGCCGCCGTGCCGGTCGACGGCGTGATGCCGGCCCGCTCCCGGTAGGCGTCCATGAGCTCGAGCAGCGCCTCGCCCCGGGGCCGCCGGCCCGGACGGATGTCGCAGGTGCCCGCCTTGCACTCCTGGATGTGGACGTTCGGGTCCAGGGTCAGGCTCGGCAGGTCGTTGACGACGTCACCGGTGGTCAGGCCGCCCGGCCCCCAGTGGTAGGGGAGCCAGACGTGGTGCACCACGCGGTCCTGCACCCGGAGCGGCGTCATGCGGTCCGTCACGAGCACCCGCGCCTCGATGACGGCGCGGGCGGTGATCACGTGCGCCCAGCCGAGGTGGTCGAGCCCGCGCTCCGCGGCGAGCTCCGGCGACACCTCCATGAACAGGGCCGGCTGCAGCTCCGACAGGAACGGCAGGAACCGGCTCATCCCGCCCGCCGTGTGGTGCTCGGTGAGCCGCGCGGTCGACCACACGTAGGGGAAGACCTCGGTGCCCGGCTCGGGCGGGCTCGGGTGCAGCGGGTTGACCCGGTGCGTGTACACCTGCCGCGTCGGGTTCTGCTGCTGGCCGTAGAGCGCGTTGCGGAACGGCGACTCGCTCGGCTCGTAGTGCGTCGGGAGCGGCCCGTCGAGCGTGCCCTTCGGGGCGAAGAGCCACCCCTTGCCGTCGGCCTGCATGACGAACGGGTCGTCGCCGGCGAGGGCGTCCGGGCCGGTCGCGCCGGGCTCGGGCTGGAAGTCCGGGCGCTTGGTCAGCGGGAAGTCCGGGACGTCGTGCCCGGTCCACTGCCCGGCGTCCTCGTCCCACCAGACCAGGGCCTTGCGCTCGCTCCACGGCGTGCCGTCGGGGTCGGCCGAGGCGCGGTTGTAGAGGATCCGGCGGTTCGCCGGCCACGCCCAGCCCCACTCGCTGGCGATCCAGTCCTGCTCGGAGCCGGGCTTGCGCCGGGCGGCCTGGTTCACGCCGTCCTTGAAGACCCCGGAGTAGATCCAGCAGCCCCCGGCCGTCGAGCCGTCGCCGCGCAGCTCCGCGAACGACGACAGCGGCCGCCGCGTCGCGGTCTCGTAGCCGTTGATCTCCATGAGGACCGCCTCGGCGCTCGGCTCCTCCCTCGCGCCGTGCGTCGGGTAGTCCCACAGCAGGTTCAGCAGCCCCTGGTCGCGGGGGTCCGTCGACCCCGCGAGGCGCTCCCGCAGCCGGCGGCCCAGGTGGTAGAAGAACCAGAGCTCGGAGGTGCAGTCGCCGTCGGGCTCGACCGCCTGCTCGCGCCACTGCAGGAGCCGCTGCGTCTGGGTGAAGGTGCCCTCCTTCTCGACGTGCGTCGCCGCCGGGAGCAGGAACACCTCCGTCCGGCACTCCTCGGGGACGATCTCCCCGGTCTCGATCTCCGGCGCGTCCTTCCAGAACGTGGCGCTCTCGATCTCGACGAGGTCGCGGACCACGAGCCACTCGAGGTTGGCGAGCCCGAGCCGCTGGGCGCGGCCGTTCGCCGAGCCCACGGCGGGGTTCTGGCCGAGGAGGAAGTAGCCGTAGATCTTGCCGGCGATCATGTCCAGGGCCTGGCGGTAGGTCCCGTGGTCGCCGTCGATCCGCGGCATCCAGTCGTAGCCGAAGTCGTTCTCCGGCGTCGCGGCGTCACCCCAGTAGGCCTTGAGCAGGCTCACCGTGTAGGCGTCGGCGTGCGCCCAGAAGCCCTTCTGCTTGTCCGCCTTCACCGCGTGGACGTAGTCCGACAGCGTCGGGTGGAGGTGGGCGTTGGGCATGGGCAGGTAGCCCGGGAGCAGGTTGTACAGCGTCGGGATGTCGGTGGAGCCCTGGATCGAGGCGTGCCCGCGCAGCGCGAGGATCCCGCCGCCGGGGCGGCCCATGTTGCCCAGCAGAAGCTGGAGGATCGCGCCGCTGCGGATGTACTGCACGCCCACCGAGCGCTGGGTCCAGCCCACCGAGTAGACGAGCGCGGTGGTGCGGTCGCGGCCGGAGTTCGACGCCCAGGCGTTCGCGACGTCGAGGAACTGCGCCTGCGGGATCCCGCAGACCTCCTCGACGAGCTCGGGCGTGTAGCGGGCGTAGTGGCGCTTGAGGACCTGGAAGACGCAGCGGGGGTGCTGCAGCGTCGGGTCCTTCTCCACCTGCGGGTCGTCCATCGCGGCGCCGGTCGCGCCGAGGACCTGCCCCGTCTCGGTCTCCCGGGCCTCGTCGTCCTCGCCGGACCCCGTGCCCTGCGCGCCGCCGCCGGCGTACTGCCAGGAGGAGGTGTCGTAGGTCCGGGTCTCCGGGTCGAAGCCGGAGAACAGGCCGTCGAGGTCCTCGGTGTCGACGAACTCCTCGCTGACGAGCCACGAGGCGTTGGTGTAGGCGCGCACGTACTCGTCGAAGTGCAGGTCGTTCGACAGGACGTGGTTGATGATCGCGCCCAGGAACACGATGTCGGTGCCCGAGCGGATCGGGACGTGCGTGTCAGCGCACGCCGACGTGCGCGTGAAGCGCGGGTCGACGTGGATGACCCGGGCCCCCCGCGCCTTGGCCTCCATGACCCACTGGAACCCCACCGGGTGGCACTCGGCCATGTTGGAGCCCTCGATGACGATGCAGTCCGCGTGCTGCAGGTCCTGCTGCGGACCGGTCGCGCCACCCCGACCGAACGAGGCCCCCAGACCGGGGACC
>DATMJR010000265.1:0-3042 GCA_035553775.1 Miltoncostaeaceae bacterium
CCCCACGGCCGCTCGCGGCCCGGTGCCGCGGTGCGCCGGGCCCTCGCCGCCGCCGCCGCGCTGGCGACGGTCGCCGCCGTGCCCGCCCTGGGCGCGACCACGACCGCACCGCGCGCCGCGGCCGCCCCGCGGGGCGAGGGCGCGACGCCGCTGGCCCCCCCGGCCGGTGGCGGGGGCGAGGTCGCGGGCGGCATGGGCAGCACCATGCTCCGGCTCGGCATCGGCCTGCTGGTCGTCGTCGGGCTGATCCTGGCGGTCTGGTGGGGCATGAAGCGGATGCAGCGCGGGCGCATGCCGGCCGCCGGCGGACCCGCCGGGACGCTCGTCGATGTCGTGTCGACGACGCCCCTCGGCCCCACGCGCTTCCTGCACCTGATCCGCGTCGGTGACGAGCTGATCCTGGTCGGCGCCACCGACCACGCGGTCACGCCGGTGGCGCGCATCGGCGGCGAGGAGGCCCTCGGCATGCTGGGCGGCGAGATGTCGGCGGAGGACCTGCGCGCCGCCTTCACGGCCGCTCCCGGCGCCGGCGCGGCGGCCCGCGCCCGCGCCGCGCGGACGGCGGGCGACACGCCGCTCGTGGACCGGCTGCGGGCGATGACGGCGCGGCGCCAGTGACGGTCGCCGCCCCCACGCCGCCGGCGCCGGTGACGGAGGCCGCGCCCGGGCAGGCCGGGCCGCCCGACCTGCGGGCGCGCGTCCTGGCGGCGCTGCCCCGCGAGGCCCGCGACCGCCGCCTGCGCTGGCTGGTGCGCGCCGTGGTGGCGTGGCCGCTGGTGGTGGCCCTCGCCTGCCTCGCCTGGCCCGCGGTGTCGCGGGCGCAGCCGGCCGGCATCAACATCAACCTCGAGGACGGCTCTGGCGGCGTCTCGACGACGCTGCAGCTGCTGGCCCTGATGACGGTGCTGTCGCTGGCGCCGTCGATCGTGATCATGATGACCGCGTTCACGCGGATCGTGATCGTGCTCGGCTTCGTCCGCAACGCGCTCGGCACCCAGCAGATCCCGCCCAATCAGGTGCTGGTGGGCGTGGCGCTGTTCCTCACCATGTTCGTGATGGCGCCCACGTTCGGCCAGGTGAACGAGCAGGCCATCCAGCCGCTGATCGAGAACCGCATCAGCGAGACGCAGGCGCTGAAGAACGCCGAGGCCCCGATGCGCGAGTTCATGTTCGCGCAGATGCGCGACGACTCCAGCGAGATCCGCCTGTTCATGGAGATGTCCGACCGACCGGCGCCGGCCACGGAGGCCGACGTCCCGACCACGGTGCTGATCCCGGCCTTCGTGCTCTCGGAGCTGAAGAAGGCGTTCCAGATCGGCTTCCTGATCTTCGTGCCGTTCCTGATCATCGACATCGTGATCGCGTCGACCGTCATGAGCATGGGCATGGTGATGCTGCCCCCGGTCGTGATCTCGTTGCCGTTCAAGATCCTGCTGTTCGTGCTGGTCGACGGCTGGACGCTGGTGGCCGAGTCCGTCGTGCGCGGGTTCAACACCTAGCCGTGGACCAGGCCGAGATCATCGCCGTCGGCACCCGCGCGATGTGGGTGACCATGGAGCTCGCGCTGCCGGTGCTGGGCGTGAGCCTCGTGGTCGGCCTGCTCGTGTCGGTGTTCCAGGCCGTCACGCAGCTGCAGGAGCCGACGCTCACCTTCATCCCCAAGATCCTCGCGGTCGTGGTGGTGGTCGTCATCGCCGGGCCGTGGATGATGAACACGATCGTCGACTACACGCAGGAGATCTTCCGGAGCGTGCAGGAGGTCGGCTCCTCCACCTCGCCGTCCGGGCCGTGACCGGCGGCCGGCGGGGGCGGGCGCGCTGATGGACGAGCTGTTCCGGATGCTCCAGGCGGACGCCCTGCTGTTCGGGCTGATGCTGATGCGCGTCGGGGCGATGTTCGCCATCGCCCCGGTGCTCGGCGCGCGGGTGGTGCCCCTGCGGCTGCGGGTCGGCCTCGGCGTGGTGGTGGCGCTGTCGGCCCTGCCGATGGTCGCCGAGCAGACCGGCCCGCTGCCGGACTCGGCGTTCGCCTACGTCCTGCTGGGCGCCAAGGAGGTCGTGCTCGGCGCGGTCATCGGGCTGGTGGCGCAGATGATCTTCGCCGCCGTCCAGCTGGCCGGCTCGTTCGTGGACGTGGGCGCCGGCTTCGCGATCGCGAGCACGATCGACCCGGTCAACAACACCAACCTGACGGTGCTCGGGCGCGCCTACAACATGATCGCCACCGCCGCGTTCATCGCCATCGGCGGCCACCTGTTCCTGATGCAGGCGGTCGTGTCGAGCTTCACGCTCGCGCCCCCCGACGCCTTCCCCCGTTTCGGCGTCCTGGTGCAGGGCGTGCTGGTGCGCTCCGACGAGCTGTTCGTGATCGCGCTCCAGCTCGCGGCGCCGCTCATGGCGGCGCTGCTCATCACCGATGTAGCCCTCGGGATCATGTCCCGCGCGGCGCCCCAGATGAACGTGTTCATCGTGGGCCTGCCCGTCAAGGTGGGGCTGGCCCTGGTGGGGACCGCGGTGCTCCTGCCGAGCTTCGTCACCTTCCTGAACGGAGTCACACAGCAGATGCTCCTGGACCTGTCGACGATCCTCACCGGCGCGGGGACGGGCTGATGCCCGCCCGCCCGCGCGTCCTTCTCTGCGACGACTCGCCGCTGCTGCGGCGGGTGATGCGCGACATGCTCACGGACGGGGGCCTCGACGTGGTCGGGGAGGTCCCGGACGGGTCCTCGCTGGTGGAGGCCGTCACGCGGTTGCGCCCCGACGTCGTCACGCTGGACGTCGAGATGCCGCGCAAGGACGGGCTGAGCGCGCTCACCGACCTCATGGCCCAGTGCCCGACGCCCGTCGTGATGGTGTCCACGCTCACCGGGTCGGGCACCCGCGAGAGCGTCCGGGCGCTGGCCATCGGCGCCGTCGACGTCGTGCAGAAGCCCGCGCTGCGGCTGTCGCCGGCGACCTGGGGGAGCACCCGCGACGAGCTCGTGGGCAAGGTGCGCGAGGCGGCGCGGGCCCGTGTGGCGCCCCGGACCGCCCGGCGCCCGAC
>DATMJR010000266.1:0-13677 GCA_035553775.1 Miltoncostaeaceae bacterium
CTTCCGCGCCGAGGAGATGCGGCGCAACCTGTACGTGTGCGCCGCCTGCGGCCACCACTTCCCGGTCGCCGCCCGTGAGCGGCTGCGTCAGCTGGACGACGACGGGGTGGCCGAGGAGCTCTGGACGGAGCTGCGGGCGGCCGACCCGCTGCGCTTCGTCGACCTGCAGCCCTACCCGGACCGGGTGCGGGCGGCCGAGCGCAACGGCGCCACCGAGGCGATCGCCTGCGCGGACCTGCGCATCGGCGGGCGCCCCTGCGTCGTCGCGGTCATGGACTTCGGCTTCCTGGGCGGGTCGATGGGCTCCGTCGTGGGCGAGCGCTTCGCACGGGCCTGCGAGCGGGCCGCCGAGCGCCGGGTCCCGCTGATCACCGTCACCTCCTCGGGTGGCGCGCGCATGCAGGAGGGCGTGCTGGCCCTGATGCAGATGGCCAAGACGATCGTGGGCCTCGAGCTGCTGCGGGACGCCCGCGTCCCCGTGATCGTGGTGCTCGCGCACCCCACCACCGGCGGCGTCTGGGCCTCGTTCGCGTCCATCGGCGACGTCACCTACGCCGAGCCGGGCGCGCTGATCGCGTTCTCGGGCCCGCGCGTCATCGAGCAGACCACCCGCGAGAAGCTGCCCCCGGAGTTCGGCCGCGCCGAGCGCCAGTTCGACAACGGTCACGTGGACGCCGTGGTCGACCGGCGCCAGCTGGCCGGCCGCCTGGGCCGCCTGCTGGGCATCCTGGAGCGCCCCGACCCGGGGGAGCCCCCGTCGCTGGCCCTCCAGCTGGCGCAGAACGGCAGTGCGCGTGCCGGGCGCTTCGCCCAGGCGCTGCCGCAGATCCCGCGGCGGCTGCGCCAGCGGGTGATGGGGCCGCCCCCGCCCCCGCCCGTCCCCGAGGACGAGATCGCGGCCACCGAGGAGGCCCGGTGAGGCCGGCGCGCATCGGCGGGCGCTTCCGCCGCCTCACCGGGCGCATCACGGGCGGCACCGAGCCCACCGGCGGCGACGCCTGGGAGGCGATCCAGCTCGCGCGGCACTCCGACCGGCCGTACCCGCTCGACTACGTGGCGCGGCTGATGCCCGACTTCGAGGAGCTCCACGGCGACCGCCTGCAGGGCGACGACCACGCGATCGTCGCCGGGGTCGGGCGGTACCGGGACCTCCCCGTCGCCCTCATCGGCCAGCAGAAGGGGCGCGACGCCCGTGACCGCGCGTTCCGCAACTTCGGCATGCCGGGGCCCGAGGGCTATCGCAAGGGCGTGCGCGTGATGGCGCTGGCCGAGAAGCTCCGGATCCCGCTCATCACCCTCATCGACACCCCGGGCGCCTTCCCCGGCGCCGCCGCCGAGGAGCACGGCCAGGGCGGGGCGATCGCGCGCAGCATGCAGACCATGATGCGCCTCCGCGTCCCGACGATCGCGGTCGTCATCGGCGAGGGGTCCTCCGGGGGGGCGCTCGCGCTCGGCATCGCCGACCGCGTCGTCATGCTCGAGAACGCGACGTACTCGGTCATCTCGCCCGAGGGCGCCTCGGCCATCCTCTGGCGCGACGCGGGGAAGGCCCGGCTGGCGGCGGCGGCCTTCAAGCCCACCGCCGCCAACTGCTACCGCTGGGGCGTCGCCGACGCGGTGGTCCCGGAACCGCCCGGCGGTGCCCACCGCGACCACGACGAGGCCGCCCGGCTGCTCGACGGCTATCTGTCGCGCACCCTCCGCGCGCTGGACGCCATGACGCCGGCGGAGCGCATCCGCCAGCGCCGTGAGCGCTTCCGGCGCCTGGGCGCCCACCGCGAGCTTCCGGGGGCCGCCGCCCTCCTGAGCTCCGGGGCCGGCGAGGACGCCCTGCGCTGACCGCGGGCCGCCGCCCCTAGTCGGCCACCCGCGCCAGCACGCGCGCGGGCGGCGCCGTGCCCCCCGCGTGCGAATGCGCCTGGCGCTCCAGCAGCAGCGCCGCCTCCAGCAGCTGCAGATGCGTCTGCGGCACCGGCGGCGGCGGCGCGCTGACCGCGAGGGCGAGGTCGGCGAGCCACTGGCGCATCTCGCTCGTCGGGCGCCGGTCGGGGTCGACGCGCGCCAGGTCGAGGGCCAGGGCGATGAATCCGCGCGTGGCCGCGCGCGGATCGGGTCCGGGGATCGTGGACACGGTACGAGCCTCCTTGCTCGATGCACCGCGGGGACGTGGGAGGCGTCCGGCCGCCGCGGGCGGCCCACCTCCCCGCACTACTCGGCAGGCGCGGCCGCCGGCTTGACCCCCGGGGCCGGGTGCCCCGGCACCGGGGGCGGTGCCGGGGGCGCCACCACCCGCAGCAGCGGGCCGGGCCGCACGACGGCCGTGCGGACGGGGCCGAGCGCCTCGCCGTCCACCTGGACGTGGGCGCCCCGCGGCGCCGCGATGCGGACCTCGCCGCGGGTCGTGCCGCCCATGAGGGGGGCCAGGGCCAGGTGGGCGCCGTCGCCCAGACCGCCGAGAAGGGCCGCCGCCGCGGCGGCCGGGGAGGGGCGGGCGAGGGCCAGCCACTCCAGCACCCCGTCCCAGTCCGCCCGCGGCATCAGCTCCAGGGGGCGGGGGCCCACGAACGCGTAGGGGTGCCCGCAGGCGACCATGCAGGTGGCGGCGGGCACGAGCGGGCCCGGCCCCGCGCCCACGCGCAGCACCCGGCCCCGGGCGAGGGCCCGGGCGCCCGGACCGACCGCCGCCGCCGCGAACGCGACCTGGCGCAGCGTCCGCTTGGCTCGCGGGTGCGACTCCACCCAGCGCACCGTGGCCGCGTCCACCCCGACGCCCGCGTTGACGCACATCGTGCGCGCGGGGCGGCCGTCCAGGATCACCTCGCCCAGCCGCAGCGTCCGCCGCGGTGCCCGCAGGCCCCCGGGGACCTGGGCGAGGGCGCGCCAGAGGTCCGCGTCCCAGCCGAGCCCCCGGGCGAAGACATTGGTCGATCCGCCGGACAGCGGCAGCAGCGCGACCTCGGTGCCGGCGAGCACCGCGGCGACCGCGCCCACGGTGCCGTCGCCGCCCACCACCGCGACGACGCGCGCCCCCGCGTCACGGGCGCGCCGGGCCTCCACGATCGTGTCCGCGGCGCTCGTCGCCACCACGGGCCGCGGGGATCCCGGCCCCAGGGCCGACCGCACGCGGGCGGCCGTGTCCACGCCGACCCGGGTCGCGGCGGGGTTGACGATCAGCGCGAGGCCGTCGGTGAGCGCCGGCCCGTCCCACGCGCCGACCGGGCTCACATGCCGTCGAGGGTCAGCTCGAGCCGCGCGAGGTAGGCGGCCAGGATGAGGTCGAACGCGCGCGCGGCGTCGGCCATCACCAGGTGGCGCGCGCCCGGCACCAGGATCGTGTCGCAGACGGGGATCTCCGCGGCGAGGGCCGCCACCTCCGACGGCGGCGTCAGGGGGTCCTCGCCCCCGGCGACCAGCAGCACCGGCGCGCGGAGCCCGCCGAGCCGGCCGCGCAGGTCGACCTGCCGGGCCAGCCCGATGTCCGCGGTGAGGGCGTCGGGGCCGCCGGCGTCCATGACCGCGCGGATCGCCCGGGCGAGGTCGGAGCCGGTGTCGGTGAGGCCGGTGCGCAGCAGGCGCGCGACCTGGGCGTCGGGGTCGTCGGCCAGGTGCGTGAGCACCACGTCCGGGAAGGGGAGCGTGGGCCCGCACGCCACCGCGACCACGCCGTCGACCAGCCGCGGCCGGCGCAGGGCGACCTCCAGCGCGACGGCGGCGCCGAGGTCGTGCCCCACCAGGGCCCGCGGGCCCGGCACGCGCTCAAGCAGCTCGGAGACGAAGGAGATGGCGTCCTCCAGGTGCTCCATCGGCTGCCCGACGGCACGGCCGGGCATGGCGATGGCCGCCGCCCCGGGGAAGCGCCCGTCCTGGGCCGCCCACGCCGAGGGGCCGCCGACGACGCCGTGGAGGAGGATCGGCCGTGGCGCGGGCATGGCGGGATCGTAGAGGCACGGCCCGGGGGCGGGGGCGGTGGTACCATCCCGCCTCCGTGCCGCCCTACCTGATCGCCTGCGACTTCGACGGAACGATCACCCGGGCGGACACCCTCCACCTCATCATCGACGCGTTCGGCGACCGCGGGGTGTGGGACGCGCTCGAGCCCGACCTGCGCGCCGGCCGCATGAGCCTGGAGCAGGCCATGGAGACCGAGTTCGCGACCGTCCGCGCGACGCCGGAGGAGGTCCGGGAGATGGTCCGGGCGCGCGCCGGCATCCGGGACGGATTCCCGGAGTTCGTGTCATGGGCCCGTGCGGAGGGTCACCGGGTCGAGGTGTTCTCGAACGGCTTCGCGTCGGTCATCGGCGACCTGCTCGAGCGCGCGGGGCTCGGCGACCTGCCCTTCCACTCCCACGACATCCGCTTCGGGCGGGAGGGGGCGCGCATCCTCTGGAGCGCCCGCGGGGAGCGCTGCACGCTGTGCGCCCGCCCCTGCAAGCGGCACGATCTCGCCGGCATCGGGCACCGCGGGCCGGTCGCCTACGTGGGCGACGGCATCTCGGACCGCTGCGTCGCCGGCGCCGCCGACCTCGTCTTCGCTCGCGACGGGCTGGCGGAGTGGCGGCGCGGCCGCGGCGAGGACTTCGTCCCGTACGAGGACTTCCACGCCGTGCGCGCCGGGCTGGAGGCGCACGCCGCGCGGCGGGAGCGGGCGGCGTGAGCACCGAGGGCCGGGTCTCCGGCTGGCGCCCGGTCGAGACGGCGGCGCGCTGGCCCGAGATGGAGGAGCGGGTGCTCGCGCGCTGGCGTCGCGACGACGTCTTCGCCCGCAGCGTCGCGTCACGCCGGGGCGCCCCGCCCTACGTCTTCTACGAGGGCCCGCCCACCGCCAACGGCCGCCCCGGCTCGCACCACGTGCTGGCGCGGGTGTTCAAGGACGTGTTCCCGCGCTTCCACGCCATGCGGGGGCGCCTGGTGGAGCGGCGCGGGGGGTGGGACTGCCACGGCCTCCCCGTGGAGCTGGAGGTGGAGCGACAGCTCGGCATCTCGGGCAAGCCCGAGATCGAGGCCTTCGGGATCGCCGAGTTCAACGCGCGCTGTCGCGAGTCGGTGCTGCGCTACCTCGACGAGTGGGAGCGGCTCACCGAGCGCGTCGGCTTCTGGATCGACACCGGCGACGCGTACCGCACCATGGACGCGCCCTACATCGAGAGCGTCTGGTGGAGCCTGGCGACGCTGTTCCGCCGGGGGCTGGTGTACGAGAGCGACAAGGTGGTCCCGTACTGCCCGCGGTGCGGCACCGCCCTGTCCAGCCACGAGGTGGCCCAGGGCTACCGGGACGTCGACGATCCGAGCGTCTACGTGCGGTTCCCGCTGGCCGGCGAGCCGGGCACGTCCCTGCTCGTGTGGACCACCACGCCGTGGACGCTCCCCGCCAACCAGGCGGTCGCGGTCGCCCCCGGGGTCACGTACGCCGTGGTCGCACGGGGCGATGAGCGGCTGGTGCTGGCCGAGTCCCTGGTGGCGCGCGTGCTCGGGGAGGACGCGGCCGTCGTGGAGCGCCGGCCCGCGGAGGCGCTGGTGGGCGCGGCCTACTCCCCGCCGTTCCCCTTCATCCCCGGGGCACACCGCGTGGTCGCCGCCCCGTTCGTCACCACCGACGACGGGACCGGGCTGGTGCACATCGCCCCCGCCTTCGGCGAGGACGACATGGCCGTGGGCCGCGAGCACGGCTTCGACGCGCCCAACCCGGTCGACCGCCAGGGGCGGTTCACCGACCGGGTCCCGCTGGTGGCGGGGGTCTTCGCGAAGGACGCCGACGCGGCGCTCATCGCCGACCTGGAGGCGCGCGGGCTGCTGCTGCGCGCCGAGGTGCACGCGCACTCCTATCCGCACTGCTGGCGGTGCGGCACGCCGCTGCTCTATTACGCCAAGCCCTCCTGGTACATCCGCACCACCGAGGTGCGGGACCGCATGCTCGCGCTCAACGGCGGCATCGGCTGGCACCCCGAGCGGGTGCGCGACGGCCGGTTCGGCCGCTGGCTCGAGGGCAACGTGGACTGGGCGATCTCGCGCGAGCGCTACTGGGGCACGCCGCTGCCGCTGTGGCGCTGCGACGACTGCGACCACGTGGACGCCGTCGGCGGCTTCGCCGAGCTGCGGGAGCGGGCCCGGGAGGACCTCCCCGACGACCTGGACCCGCACCGGCCGTACGTGGACGACGTCACGATCTCGTGCGCGGCCTGCGGGGGCGTCGCGCACCGCGTGCCCGAGGTCCTCGACGTCTGGTTCGACAGCGGCGCGATGCCGTTCGCGCAGGTCCATCACCCCTTCGCGCCGGACGCGCTGGCGGGCCGGTTCCCCGCCGACTTCATCTGCGAGGGCATCGACCAGACGCGCGGGTGGTTCTACTCGCTCCTCGCCGAGAGCACGCTGCTGTTCGACGAGGCGGCCTACCGGAACGTGGTGTGCCTGGGCCTCATCCTGGACGCCGAGGGCCAGAAGATGAGCAAGAGCCGCGGCAACGTGATTGAGCCGTGGACGGTGCTCGACCGGCAGGGGGCGGATCCCTTCCGCTGGTACCTGCTCACGGCCCAGAGCCCCTGGGACTCGTTCCGCTTCAGCCTGGAGGCCGTCGACGAGTCGATGCGCTTCCTGCTCACCCTCTGGAACACACACGTGTTCCTGGTGACCTACGCGTCGCTGCCCGACGGCTGGGTGCCCGGCACGGGCGGGGACCCCGCGCCCGCGGATCGCCCGGCGATCGACCGGTGGATCCTGTCGCGCCTCGACCGGACGGTCGCCGTCGTCACCGACGGTCTCGAGGCGTACGACGCGACGACCGCCGGCCGGGCGCTCGAGTCGTTCGCCGACGACCTGTCGAACTGGTACGTCCGCGTGTCGCGGCCCCGTTTCTGGGGCGGGCGGCGCGGCGACGCGGCCGCGGATGCCGACGGGCGGGCGGCCTTCGCGACGCTCCACGAGTGCCTGTCGACGATGGCGCTGCTGGTCGCGCCGTTCTGCCCCTTCGTCACCGACGAGATGTACGGGGTGCTCGTCGCCGGGCACGACCCCTCGGCGCCCTCGAGCGTGCACCTGGCCGACTGGCCCGTGCCCGCCGGGCGCCGGGACCCGGGCCTGGAGGAGGCGATGGCCGCGGTGCGCGCCGCGGTCACCCTCGGGCGCAACGCGCGTGCGGAGTCCCGCATCCGCACCCGCCAGCCGCTGGGGGAGGCCGTCGTCGCCTGCCCGCCGGCCGCCGCCCGCCTGCTGGAGGGGCTGACCGGCCTGATCGAGGACGAGCTCAACGTGCACGCGGTCCGCTTCGTCACCGACCCCGGCGAGCTGGTCGAGGTCACCGTCAAGCCGAACTACCGCACCCTCGGGCCCCGCTTCGGCAAGCGGATGCCGGCGGTCGCGCAGGCGGTCGCGGCCCTCGACCCGGCGGCCGCGGCGCGCGACGCCGACGCCGGCCGCGCCGTGACGATCGCGCTCGACGGCGACACGTTCGCGCTCGCGCCGGAGGACCTGCTGCTCACGGCGCGCTCCACCGAGGGGTACGCGGTCGGTCAGGACGGCGGGCTGGCCGTGGGCCTCGCCACCGAGATCACGCCGGACCTGCGCCGCGAGGGCCTCGCGCGGGAGATCGTGCACGCGGTGCAGAACGCCCGGCGGGCGGCGGGCCTGCGGGTGGAGGACCGCATCCGGCTGCACCTGGACGGCTCGGGCCTCGCCCGCGAGGCGATCGACGCGCACCGCGGCCGCATCGCGGGGGAGACCCTGGCGGTGGAGCTGTCCGTGGGCCACGGCGCCCCGTGGGCGGGCGTCCACCGTGAGGAGCACGTGCTGGACGGGGAGCCGGTCGCGATCCGGCTCGACCGCGCGCCCGCCTGACCTCCCGTCCGGCGCCTCCTCAGCTGGGCGTCGGGATCTCCTCGGCGGCGCGGGCCGCGTCCGCCTCGCCGGCGTGGTGGCGCCGGGCGAGGGCGCCGGCCGGCCACAGCGCCGCCACGGCCGCGTGGGCGGCGGCGTCGAGGTTGTCGAGGTGCGACCGATGCCGGCCGGGACCGCCGGGCGCGACGTCGATCACGGCGAGCGCCGCGGCCCCCGTGCCCACCGCCAGGGCGAGGCCGGGGTCGACGTGGCGGCGCCGCGCCGCGTGCACGAGCCCCGCGCCGCCGGCGACCATCGGGGCGGCCACGGACCGGACCAGCCGGCCCTCGCGCGTGTGCCACGTGCCGGCCATGAGCGACCGCAGGGACACGAGCGGCCACAGGCCCCCGAACAGCCAGAGCGCGGCGTGCAGGCGGGCCGCGAGGTGCCACGCGCGCGGGGTGGGGGCGACGACGTCCACGTCCCCGGGCCACCCCGCCGCCCCCGCGCGCGCACGCGGGGGCGGCGCGCCCTCAGCGGGGGCGCTGCCCGCCGTGCAGCCCCCGGCGGCCGAGCATCACGTCGTCGTCGCCGCGCAGCCGCGACCACACGGCCTGCGCGGGCAGGTCGTACCGCTCGATCAGCTCCGGCAGCCGCAGGATGAGCTCGTTCTCGGGGAAGCGGATGCCCACCACGACCCCGTCGCCGCGCACCAGCGTCACCCCCGCCGGGTCGTCGAGCTGCTCGGTCTCGATCTTCGCGAAGGGCTGGACGGCCCGGAAGCTGAGGTAGATGGCCACGGGGTCTCCGTTCGGGTGTCGCGGGTCAGGCCTGCAGGCGGACGGGCATGCCGATCGAGACGTATTCGTACAGCTCCTCGACGTCCCTGATGTGCATCCGGATGCACCCGTGGCTCGCCGCCGTGCCGATGGAGGACGGGGCGTACGTGCCGTGGATGCCGATCGCGGGCGCCGACGTGCCGATCCAGCGGGTGCCGAGCGGATTGCCCGGCCCGGGCGGGATCGGCCCGAGGCCGGCGGCCCAGGGCGAGTCGGGCGGGAACCAGGCCGGGTCGGTCTGCTTGTCGACGACCGTGAAGTCGCCCGTCGGCGTGGGGAAGGCGGGGGCGCCGACGGCGACCCGGTACCGCTTGACCACGCGGCCGTCGCGGTAGAGCCGGAGCGTGAACTCGGACAGGTCCACGACGATCCGGCCGACCATGGACTCGCGCGTCTTCGCGTCGAGCATCCCGGTGGGGCGCAGCTTGCGGCTGCGCTGATACCGCAGCAGGGCGGCGCGGGTGCGCGGGCCGAAGGTCGCCCCGACCCGGCCCTTCAGCACGCCCGCCTGCTTCAGGCGCCGGTTGAGGGCCCGGGCGTCCTCGCCGCGTGCCCCCTGCACCATGTCGAGGGCGCCGAACTCCTCCGACGAGTCCACCATCAGCCGCAGCCGCCGCTTCGCCACGTTGCCGGCGCGGTCCTTGACCCACACGTCCACGGTGCTCAGCCCCTGCGGCAGCGTGCCGACCGCGAGCTGGAAGCGGCGCCCCCGCACGTCGAGGGCGGTCGTCGTGGCCGAGACCTCCTGCAGGCCCGACGAGGCGCGCACGCCGGCGGCACCCGGCAGCGCCACGGCCTGGCGCCCGTTCACGGTGGCCCCGTAGACCAGCACCCCCGGGTCGTCGCGGCCGATGACCCCGCGCACGAGCGGCGCGTCGGTCTGGGTGATCGTGCTGCCGCTGCGCGGCTGGGCCAGGGTGAGGGTGGGCGCCACCGTGTCGACCATCACCTCGCCCGGCACCTGCGTGGTGTTGCCCGCCCGGTCCCGGGCCGAGACGGTGGTCGCCACCAGGCCCTCGGGCAGGCGGGCGGTGAGCGCGAAGCGTCCGTCCGGCCCGGCGACGCCGGCCCGGTCGCCGCCCTTCCACGCGACCGCGACGCGCGCGCCCGGCTCGGCCGTGCCCCGGAACGTGACGCGCCGCTTCTTGGAGAGCGTCCCCTCGGCGGGCGCGGCCACGCGCATGCGGGGCGCCCGCGTGTCGACCTCGAACTCCCACTCCCGCGAGAGGGTGCGGGCGAAGAGGTTGCCGGTGCGGAACGCCACCTCCACCCGGTGCGTGCCGTCGCGCAGGCCGGCCGCCGGGATGAGCAGCCGGTCGCGTGCGCCGCGCACCCGGTGCGTCACGTCGCGGCCGTCGAGGCGCACCGTGAGGTCGCCGAGCCGGTCGGCGTTGCGCAGGGCGACGCTCACCTGCGGGCCGTCGCTGGCGACGGCGGCACCCGGCGGGGGCGACACGGTGTCGATGGCGGGCCTCTCCATCGCCTGCCACCCGACGAATGCGCCGGCTCCGAGCACGGCCGCGCCGGCCACCCCGCCGGTGATCCACCAGCCGCGTCGGCTGTCGCTGCTGCCCATGCGCGTCCTCGTGAGGGGGTCCGCGGGGCCGCCGCCCGCGAGCCGGATGATCGTACCAGCGCACGATTCGGCGCCGGCCGGCGATATCCTCGCCCGCGACACCGCCGCGCGGGCGCCGCGGCGGGCGATGCGGGCAGGAGGCGCGCGTGGAGGGGCTCCCCTCGAACGGCCGGATCGCCGCGGCCCTCGACCTGCTCGGCGATCTGCTGGAGCTGGAGGGCGCCGTCCGCCACCGGGTGCTCGCCTACCGGCGCGGCGCGGCGCGGGTCCGCGGGGCGTCGGAGTCCGTGGCCCGCATGGCGCAGCAGGGACGCGCGACGTCCCTGCCCGACATCGGCGCGACCCTCCAGGCGAAGATCCTGGAACTCGCCGAGACCGGCACGATCGCCGCACTGGACGCGGCCCGCGCGCGGGTGCCGGAGGGTCTCGTCGCCGTGGCGCGCCTGGAGGGCATCGGGCCCAAGCGGGCCATGGCCCTGCACACCCACCTGGGCGTGCGCGACACCGCCGATCTGCGCGCGGCCGTGGACGCGGGCCGCCTGGCGGAGGTGCCGGGCATGGGGCGCCGCACCGCCGAGGCCCTCGCGGCCCAGCTCTCCGGTCTCGGTCCGGACGGGGTGGACCCCGAGGGGCGCGTCTCGCTCGGGGTGGCGCTGCCGCTCGCCGAGGCGATCGCCGAGGAGCTGCGGGCGGCCCCCGGCGTGATCCGCGCGGAGGTGGCCGGCAGCCTGCGCCGGGGCCGCGAGACGGTCCACGACATCGACGTGGTGGCCGCCGCCGAGGATCCCGCCCCCGTGTTCGCGGCGCTGGAGGGGAGCCTGCTGGTGGAGCGCACGCTCTCGGGCGGTGACGCGCGGCGCACCTTCATGACGCACCGGGGCGTCCGGGTGGAGGTGGCGGTGGCGCCGCCCGCCCGCTTCGGCAACCTGCTCCAGCACGCCACGGGGTCGGCGGCGCACAACGTGCGCCTGCGCGAGATGGCCGTCCGCCGCGGCTGGTCGGTGTCGGAGCACGGGATCGCGCGCGAGGACGGAGACGTCGCCATGCACGGCGACGAGCGGGACGTCTACGCCGAGCTGGGGCTCCGGACGCCGCCGCCGGAGCTGCGCGAGGACCGGGGCGAGCTGCTCCCGGCGGATGGCGACGACCCCTGGCCCGACCTGGTGCGGGTCGAGGACCTGCGGGGCGAGGTGCACGTGCACAGCACCTGGAGCGACGGCACGGTCGCGATCGCGGGCATGGCCGAGGCCGCGGCGGCGCGCGGCTACCGGTACCTGGGCATCGCCGACCACTCCCAGAACCTCGCGATGGCGGGCGGGCTCTCCGCCGACCGGGTGCGCCGGCAGTGGGAGGAGATCGACGAGGTCAACGCCGCACTCGGCGGGGGCATCCGCGTGCTCCGGTGCACCGAGATGGACATCCTCGCCGACGGGCGGCTCGACTGGGACGACGACCTGCTGGCCGGGTTCGACGTCGTGACGGCCAGCCTCCACTCGGGGCTCGGCCGGCCGGGGCCCGAGGTCACCGCCCGGCTCCTCGCAGCGATCGAATCCCCCCATGTGGACGTCATCGGGCATCCCACCGGGCGCATGCTGGAGCGGCGCGGCCACGCGGCCGTGGACGTCGCCCGGGTGGCCGAGGCGGCCGCGGCCACCGGCACCCTGCTGGAGGTCAACTCGCAGCCGCGCCGCCTGGACCTGGACAGCGAGATGGCCCGGGTGGCGCTCGAGGCGGGCGCCCGCCTGGTGGTGTCGTCCGACGCGCACTCGGTCGACGCCCTCGGGTACGTCCGGTACGGCGTGCTGGTCGCCCGGCGCGCCGGGGCCCGCCGGCAGGACGTCGTCAACACCGGCCCCTGGGAGGGGCTCGTGTGCCCCGGCGCCCCGCGCCGGTGAGGCGAGGGGCGGGGGCTGCGCGCGGCGGTCGGGGCGCCCGCGCGTCGCGGGACCTAGGGGCGGCCGCCCAGCGCGGCGGCCAGGGCGCGCAGGGCGGCCAGCGCCCCCTCGGGCCCGGCGACCTGCGCGTCGGCGGCGGCGGCGACCTCCTCCGCGACCTCGGCGCCCACCGCCGCGAGCCCGCACCCCATGTCCAGCTCGCCGGCGTCGCGCATGTCGTGGAGCGTCCGCCACGCGTCCGCGTCGGTGCGGTCGTCGCCGATGTGGACCGCGCGCCGGCACCCGGCCGCGCGCAGCAGCTCCCGTGCCGCCGTCCCCTTGTCCACCGCCACCGGCGGGCGCACCTCCATCACCATGCGTCCCCAGGTGACCCGCAGGCCCGCCCGCTCCGCGGACGGCGCGAGCACATCGTGCAGGTGCCGCTCGGCGGCCGGCGGGTCGGGGGCGCCGCGCCAGTGCACGCTCAGGGTCGCGCCCTTGTCCTCGACGCGCAGCCCCAGGGGGCCCAGGACGTCCCCGTCCTGGCCCCCGGCCCAGCCCGCGATCACCTCGAGCCAGGGCCGCGCCGCCTCCGCCGTCCGGGCGGCGTCGCCCGCGTGCCGGATCTCCATGCCGTGGTTGCCGGCGTAGGCCAGTCCCGGCACGCCGACGATGCGCTCCAGGTCGGCCAGCCCCCGGCCGCTGATGAACGCCACCAGGCCCAGCCCGTCGCGCAGCACCGGCAGGCACTCGGCGGCGCCCGGGATGAGCCGCGCGTCCTCGGGGCGCCCCACGATCGGCGCGAGCGTGCCGTCGAGGTCCAGCAGCAGCGCCGCCTGCTCCGGCGGGTCCCGCAGGCGGTCCAGCACGGCCTGGGCGGCGGGGGGGAGCGGCACGGTGGCCGAGGCTAGCAGCGCCCCGCCGTGGGCGCGCCTCGCGCTCATCGGGGCCGCGGCCGGGCTGTTCTCGGCGCTGTTCGGGGTGGGCGGCGGTCTCGTGGCCGTGCCGCTGCTGATTCGGCTGCTCGGCCACGACGCGCGGTCGGCCACCGCCACCTCGCTCGCGGCCATCGTGCTCACGGCGACGTGGGGGACGCTCACGCACGGCGCCCTGGGCAACGTCGACTGGACCGCGGCCGCCCTGGTGGGCGTCCCCGCGATGGCGGGCGTCACCCTGGGCGTGGCCCTGAAGCAGCGGCTGCCCGTCGCGCTGCTGACCCGGGCGTTCGCCCTGGTCCTGCTGGCCGCCGCCGTGCTGATGGTGGCCGGGGTCTGATGGGGGACCTCGCACTGCTGGTCGCGCTCGGGGTCGCCGCCGGCATGCTGGCCGGGCTCTTCGGCGTCGGGGGCGGCATCGTGTTCGTGCCGGCGCTGACGCTGGTGGCGGGGCTGGGCCAGCTGGAGGCGGAGGCGACCTCGCTGCTGGCGATCGTCCCCGTGGCCGTGCTGGGCACCTGGCGGCAGCGCACGTCGCCGGACGCGCGCTGGCGGGACGCCCTCGTGCTCGGGATCGCGTCCATCGCGACCGCGGTGGCGGGTGCGGTGGCGGCCGACGCGCTCCCCGAGCACGTGCTGCGCGGGGC
>DATMJR010000267.1:0-16714 GCA_035553775.1 Miltoncostaeaceae bacterium
CGGTGGTGGTGCCGCGTGCGGGCGGCGGGTGCGTCGCGTCGCCGCTGCGCGGAGGCCCGCCGGGCGGTGCCGGGGCGTCCACCGTGGCGAGCGCGGGGTTGAGCCGCCCCAGCGGGTCGGCCGAGGGAGCCCGGTCGACGAGCGCCAGGTTGGCCGCGACGGCGCCGCCGGCCGCCACGAGCACGGCGGCGACGACCCCGACCGCGCGCAGCGGGGGGCGCCTCACGCCGCCCCGCCGGCTCCGGGTGCGGGGCGCGGCGACCGGCGCCGGCGCTCCACGCCGGCACGCCAGGCGGTCGCTCCGGCCACGAGCCCCACGGCGCCACCGTACAGCGCGATCCCCGCCGGCGAGCCGCTGCTGGTGCCCGCCAGCAGGCCGTGCACGGTCGCGCACGCGAAGGCGGCGTACGCGCCCATGTGGAGCCGGCGCCACACGCGCGCGCCGATGACCCCGCGCAGCGCGAACGAGACGTGCACGGCGAGCGCCGTCCACAACGCGATCACCCCGGCGGCGACCCACTCCGCGCGGTAATCCGACAGGCCGGGCACGATCAGTGCCGCCAGGGGGATGTGGACCGCCCGGTCGAGCACCAGGGCGACGCCGTGGACGGCCGTCAGCACCAGCGCGAGCAGCGACAGCGTGCGGTGCGCCTCGGTCACGTCGGCGGGTCGCAGACCCGGGGGGCGGGCGCGGCCGGCGAGGGCCAGGCCGAGCAGCATCGCCGCCGCGAGCAGGCCGTACGCGACCAGCCCGGTGGCGCGCGCGAGGATCCACATGGTGGGGTCGTTCACCGCAGCCCTCCCGCCGCCACCGGGGCGCCGAGGGCGGGGACGAGCACGCACGGGACACCGAGGCGGTCGGCGTGCCGCCGCGCCGCGGTGGCACCGCGCAGCAGGAGGTCGGTGGCGCGCACCTCCGCAGCCACCGCGTCGTCGCCGACCGCGGTGACGCGCATCAGGTCCGTGCGGGCCGGGCGCCCGGTGGCGGGATCGATCACGTGGTGCCGCCACCCCTCGGGCCCCCTCCAGCGCCGGCGGTCGACGCCGGACGTGGCGACGCCGCCGCGCCGCAGGGCGATCGTGGGGCCCGCGCCGGTCCCCACGGCCCACGCGGCGCCGTCCGCGCGCGGTCCGCTCACCGCCAGGTCGCCCCCCACGGCGGCCAGTGCGGGTCCGGCCGCCGCCAGGATCTCCACCGCCCGGTCCGCGGCGTCGCCCTTTGCGATACCGCCCAGGTCGAGGGCGACCCCCGGCCCCATGAGCACCTCACGGGTGCACGCGTCGATCGCCACGGCCCCGCCGCACGGGGCGCCCCCCGCTCCACCGGGTATCGGGTCGCCGGGGGCGGGCAGCGCGTCGGCGTAGCCCGCCGCGCGGACCGCAGCGTGCACCGTGGGATCGAAGCGCCCCCCGCTCGCCGCCCGCGCGGCCAGCGCGCGCAGCAGCACGCGGGCCAGGTCGGGACCGACGCGCATCGCCCCGGCGCGGTTGAGCCGCGAGAGCTCCGATGCCGGCCGGAACCGCGAGAGGACCCGCTCCAGCCGGTCGATCTCCGCGCGTGCCGCGGCGAGCGCCCGGTCCGCCCGCGCCCCGTCGGCCTCCAGCAGCAGCACCACGTCGGTGCCCATCGCGTGGAATCCGCGCCCGGTCACGAGGGCGCCGACTGCACCACGGGCGGTGCCGCGGCGAGCGCGACCTCCGCCCGCGGCCTTGTGGGCGCCGCCGCGCCCGGGGCCGCCGCGGCGACGGCGGCGGGCGGCGGCGGCGGGTGCGGCGCAGGGGTGGCGGCGGCGACCGCCCACCACGCGGCGGCGAGCGCGAGCGTCGTCCCCGCGACGCAGTAGGCCCTCACCGGGGCGCGCTCCATCAGCCGTCGCCTCCGCGGCCCCGGCCGCGCCCGCGCCCGCGATCGTCGTCCCCGGGGCGGTCGTCACGGCCGCGACCACGGCGGTGGCCGTCGTCCCCAGGTCCGTCGTCGCGTCCGCGGCCGCGGCGCACGTGGCCCGGGCCGTCGTCGCGTCCGCGGCCGCGGCGCACGTGGCCCGGGCCGTCGTCCCGTCCCCGGCCGCGGCGCACGTGGCCGCCGGGCGGGACGGGGGCCTCCACGGTGGTGGCGCCCGTGGTGGTCGATGCGGTCCGCGGAGCCGCGGGCACGGGCACCCGCGGCGCCGTGCCGCTCGTCGCCGTGGTCGCCGCCGCGGCGCCCCCGCCGGGCCCCAGGTCGGCGGTCGCCGCGAGGGCGCCGACGCCCAGGAACGACGCCCCACCCACGAGCAGCCCGAGCGCGATGCGATGCCTGCGTCCCATGATCCCTCCCCCACCTCTGTCGCCGGTCACCGGCATGCTCCGCCGCGCCCGGTGCAGGCTTCGCCCCGCGCATCTCCCGCATCCGGCCGGTGTTCGGTAAGGGTTCGTCCAAGGAGGTCCCCGGGCGGCCCCGCCAGCGGCGATGATCCACACCGTGCGCCTGCTGGTGGTGGAGGACGACGACGCGATCGCCGAGCCCCTGGTCGAGGGGTTGCGGCGCGAGGGCCATCAGGTGGAGCGCGTGGCGTGCGGCGGCGACGCGCTGGCCGCGCCGGTGCCCGACCTGGTGCTGCTCGACCTGCGCCTGCCGGACATCGACGGCTACGAGGTGGCCCGGCGGCTGCGGGCGCGCTCGGCCGTTCCGATCATCATGGTCACCGCCCGGGGCGAGGAGGTCGACCGGGTCGCCGGGCTGGAGCTCGGGGCCGACGACTACGTGGTGAAGCCGTTCGGCCTGCGCGAGCTGACCGCGCGCATCAACGCGGTCATGCGCCGGGTGGAGCCCGCCCGGGACCCGGCGGCCGTGCACCCCGGCGGCCTGGAGGTCGACGCGCGCGCCCGCCGCGTGCGCGTGGACGGCGCGGAGATCGCGCTGACCCCGAAGGAGTTCGACCTGCTCGCCCTCCTGGTCGAGGATCCGGGGGCGCTTGTCGACCGGCGCCGGATGCTGCGGGAGGTGTGGGGCACCACGTGGTACGGCCCCTCCAAGGCGATCGACGTGCACATCGCCGCGCTGCGCCGCAAGCTCGGCGACCCCGGCCGCATCGAGACCGTGCGCGGGGTCGGCTTCCGGCTGCGCTCCCCGTGACGCGCCGGCTGGTCGCGGGCTACCTCGCCCTGGCGCTCGTGGTGCTGCTGGCCCTGGAGGTGCCCCTGGGCGTCGTCTACGCACGCACCGAGCGCCAGGCGTTCGAGCTGCGGGTGGAGCGCGACGCGACGGCGCTGGCGTCGCTCGCCGAGGACGCCCTCACCGCGGATGCCGCGCGCCCCCGCCTCGCCGCGCTCGTCGCGCGCTACGCACGGGACACCGGGGCGCGGGCGGTGGTCGTCGGCCCGGCCGGCACGGCGCTCGCCGACTCGGACCCCACCCGGCCGCTGGGGCGCGCCTTCGCCACGCGGCCCGAGATCGCCATGGCCCTGCGCGGGGAGGTGGCCGTGGGCGAGCGGGGGTCCGCGACGCTGGGCGGCCGCATCGTGTACGTCGCCGCCCCGGTCGTGGCGGACGGACGGGTCGTCGGCGCCGTGCGCATCAGCGTCCCGGCCGACCGCGTCGATGCCCGGGTGCGGCGCTACTGGCTGGTGCTGGGCGCGATCGGGATCGTCGTCCTGGCCGCGGTGGCCGGCGTGGGATGGGTGCTGGCGCGCGGCATCGCCGGTCCGCTCACGCGGGTCGGGGTCGCCGCCGGCCGCATGGGCGACGACACGGGGGCGCGGGCCCCCGAGGACGCCGGGCCGCCCGAGGTGAGGGCGCTGGCGCGACGGCTCAACGCGTCGACGGCCCGGATCGACGCCCTGCTCGCCGCGCAGCGCGCGTTCGTCGCCGATGCGTCGCACCAGCTGCGCACGCCGCTCACCGCCGTGCGGCTGCGGCTGGAGAACCTGGAGCGCGACGTCGGGCCCGAGGGCCGCGACGACCTCGCGGCCGCCCTGGGCGAGACCGAGCGGCTGACCGCGCTCGTCGACGGGCTGCTCGCGCTGGCGCGCGCCGACGCCGCGGCCGGTGAGCGTGAGCGCATCGACGTCTCGCGCGTCTGCGCCGACCGAGCCGCGGCATGGGAGCCGCTGGCCGAGGACGCGGGCCTGCGGCTGCGGGCGGAGGTCGCTCCGGGCCTGGCCGCACGGGCCGCACCCGGCGCCCTCGAGCAGATCCTCGACAACCTCATCGACAACGCCCTGCGTGCCGCCCCGCCCGGCTCCTCCGTCACCGTGCGCGCCCGCGCCGACGGGGACGCCGTGACGGTGGCGGTCGCCGACGCGGGGCCGGGCATGACGCCGGAGGTCCGGGAACGCGCGCTGGAGCGCTTCTGGACGACCCGGCCGGGCGAGGGCGGTACGGGGCTGGGGCTCGCGGTGGTCGACCGCCTCGCGCGCGCCGCCGGCGGCGGCGTGCGCCTGGGGGACCGGAAGGGCGGCGGGCTGCTGGTGGAGGTGCGCCTGCCGGCGGCGGACGCACCCCGGACGACGGGCGGGCGCGGCGACGACGGCCCCACCCGGTAGCGTCCCGCCCGGTGATCGCCGTCCGGGGAGTCGTCAAGACGTTCGGCGCCACGCGCGCCCTCGACGACCTCACCTTCGATGCGGCGCCCGGGCGGGTCACGGGCTTCCTCGGGCCGAACGGCGCCGGCAAGACGACGACCCTGCGCGTGCTGCTGGGGCTGGTGCACCCCGACCGCGGCACGGCCACCATCGGCGGGACGCCCTACGCGCGGCTCCCCTCCCCGGCCCGCACCGTGGGCGCCGTCCTGGACGCGGCGGCGGGGGCCCACCCGGGGCGCACCGCGCGCGACCACCTGCGCGTGCTGTGCGACGCGGCCGGGTTCCCCGCGGGACGCGCCGACGAGACCCTCGCCTACCTGGGCCTCGCCGACGCGGCGCACCGGCGGGCGGGCGGCTTCTCGCTCGGCATGCGCCAGCGCCTCGCGCTGGCCGCGGCGCTGCTGGGGGACCCGCCGGTGCTGGTGCTGGACGAGCCGGCCAACGGCCTCGATCCGGCCGGCATCCGGTGGCTGCGCGACCTGCTGCGGGCGCTCGCCGGCGAGGGCCGCACCGTTCTGGTGTCCAGCCACGTCTTGAGCGAGGTCGCCCAGACGGTGGACGACGTGGTCGTCATCGCACACGGGCGGCTGGTCACGGCCCGGCCCCTCGCCGACCTGCTCGCCACCCGGCGGAGGGCGGTGCGCGTCCGCAGCCCCGACGCCGGACTGCTCGCCCCCGCGCTCATCGCAGGCGGGGCCCGCGTCACGCGCGGGGACGACGGGGCCCTGACCGTCGAGGGTGTCGACGCGGCCGCGGTGGGCGACCTGTGCCACGCGCGCGACTGGACCCTGCACGAGTTGAGCCCGGCGCACGAGGGTCTCGAGGACGTGTTCCTGCGGCTCGTGGAGGAGGGGCCGTGACCGCGACGCCGCCGGCCCCCGGGCGCCCGCCGGAGGACGTCCCGGCACCGGCGGGCCGTGGTGACCCCCCTGCGCGGTCGCGGGCCGTCCGGGCGGTGCGCGCCGAGGTGCGCAAGCTGGCGACGCTGCGGTCCACCCTCGGTTTCGCCGGGCTCGCGGCGGCCTACGTGCTGGTCAACACGGTGGCCGTTCTCGCGCTGCAGGGCGTGGAGGAGCCGCCGGTCGACCTGACGACGCGGGACGGGGTGCGCACCCTGCTCGCCACGGGCGCGGCCGCCTACCTGTTCGCGACGGTGGTCGGGATCATGTCGGCGACCGGCGAGTACCGGCACGGCACGATCACGCCGAGCCTGCTCGCCCAGCCCTCGCGGCCGCTGCTGCTGGCGGCGAAGGGCGTCGCGGCCGCGCTCGCCGGGCTGCTGCAGGGCGTGGTGGGCGCCGTCGTCTGCCTGGGCGTCGCGCTGCCGTGGCTGGCGCTGGTGGACCACGCCCCCGTCGGCGCCGGCGACGTCGCGCGCGCCGCGCTCGGCACGCTCGCCGGCGTGGCGCTGTTCGCCGTGCTCGGGGCCGCGCTCGGGGCGCTGGTGCGCAATCAGGTGGTGGCCCTCGTCGCCGGCCTGGTGTGGCTGGTCCTGGGGGAGGGCCTGCTCCTCGCCCTGGTGCCCGAGGTGGGCCGCTGGCCGCCGAGCGGGGCGCTCGCGGCGCTCACCGGCAGCAGCCCGGACGTGTTGCCCCCCGTGGCGGGCGCGCTGCTGCTGGCCGGCTACGCCCTGGTGCTGCTGGCCGCCGCGATCGCCGTGGAGCGCCGCCGCGACGTCACGTGACGCCCGGCCGCGCGCCCGCGGGCGGCGGGCGGACGTCCCGCGCCGGGGAGCCCGGCCGCGCGCCCATCGACCCGAGCACGTTGCGCATGAGCCCCTGTACGCGGGTGTCGGGCTCGCCCTGGGGGCGCCCCGGGTCGTACCGCCGCCGGCCCTCGCGGTCGAGCCCCCAGCTCAGCAGGATCGAGCCCGTGGCGAACACCAGCGCCCCGCCCGGCGCCCGGTACGCGGTGGTGTGCGCGACCGCGTCCCCCTCGCCGGGTCGCCCGGTCGGCCCCATGAGCTGCCCGGAGACCGGCGTCGCGGCCAGTACGCGCAGGCCCGCCGGGGTGCGGCCGTTGTCGACGACCGCGTCCCACTCCCAGCCGACCAACTCGCGCCCGATGCGGGCACCGCCGGGCGCGAGCCCTGTGCGCGCCCAGAGCGGGTCGGCGGCGGCGTCGGCCGGCACCTGGAGCGGGTAGTAGCGACGCAGGTCCTGGCCGACGTACATCACGCCGAGCAGGGCGTTCTCGGGGCGGTCGGCGCCCTCCGGGTCGCGCCACAGGCCGGTCGGCTCCCGGGGATCGCGGACGGGGCCGGGGCCGAGCGTGGTGGCGCTGACCTCGCCGTCCTTGAAGCAGGTCATCACCCGGTCGGCGCGTCCCGTCCACGGGTCGGGCTCGAAGCGCACCCGCCAGTAGGCGGTGTTCGCCGCCATCACCGCCAGGTGCACGCCCTGCCCGACCGCCCGCTCGTGAGCGTCCCGCATGGCGCCCGACCAGTACTCGTTGTGGCCGCCCGAGATCCACGCACCCCGGCGGCCGAGCCCGGCGACGCCGTGCCGGTGCACGTCGAAGGCGCCGGCGTAGGCGACGTCGTAGCCCTCGGCCTCCAGCCAGCGGACGAGCGCGTGCTCCGCGCGCAGGTACCAGTCGGCCTGGCCGAACCGGGAGTTGCCGTACGGGCGGTCCCACGACACGCTGACGCCGCGCGGGTCGTCGTCGCCGCCCGCGTAGAGCGAGTACCCGCCCCAATAGTTGTAGGCGAGGTACGTCGTGTCCGAAAGGAGATAGAGGACGTCGCTCGGGCGGTCGTCCTCCCGGACGACCAGGATGGCGTGATCATCGGAACCCGACGAGCCGATCAGCTTCGCGAGGTAGACCCCCGACGGCCAGTCGGCGGTGTCGAAGCGCTCGGAGACCCGCCAGTTGGAGGCGCTCACCAGCCCGCGACGGCGATCGGCGCGCGGCTCCGGCTGCGCGCCGGCGCGGCGCGCGGGCGTCCGCGCCACCAGGCGCGCGCCGGTGTCCCCGTAGTAGCCGGTGCGGTACACCTCGACGCGGTACTCGGGGTCGGCGGTGCGCAGGCGCAGCACGGCCTCCGCGCCGCGCGGCACGCTCGTCTCGTCGAAGAAGCCCTCGATGCCGCCGTCGGCCCGCGTCAGGCGCCAGGCGGTGCTGCCCGGGCGGCAGTTCTCGGCGACGGTCGGGTTGGCAGGCCGTGCGCAGTCGCGCGGCCGGTCCGGGGCCGGGAACTCGCCCTTGGGAGCGGGGTCCGCGACGCCGCCGTCGCGCAGGGCGTGGCGCGCGCCGTACAGGCCCGCGGGCACCACGACGGCGCCCGCCGCGCCCGCCGCCAGCAGCTGGCGGCGGGTCAGCCGCATCGCTGCGGCGGGCGGGGGACGCGGGGGACGCGGATAGGCTGGGCGCGCATGGAGCCCCGAGATGTTAGTGCGACCGGCGGGGGACGCCGGTGATCGCGGGCATCGAGAGCGTGGACGCCGCCGCCGGCGAGTGGGACGCCCTCGCCGACCGCGTCGGCGCCGGCCCCTTCCGCCGGCCGGGGTGGCTGATGGCGTTCCTCGCGGCCTACCCGCCCGACGACCTTCCGCGGGCGCTCACCCTGCGCGCCGCGCGTGGTGGCGCCCTGCGGGCGGTGCTGCCGCTGGTCACCGGCCGCGGTGCGGCGCGGGTGCCGGCCAACGCCCACACCCCCGCGGTGGGCCCGGTCGCCGACGGGCCCGAGTCCCGCGCCCGCCTCGCCCAGGCACTCGTGGGCCTCCGCGTCCCGGCCGTCGGCATCGCGCCCCTGGACGGCGAGGATCCCTTCGCGGAGGACCTGCGGCGGGCCGCGCGGGCCCGGCGGGCGGTGCTGCGCGAGCGCACCGTGCTGCGGTCGCCGTTCGCGGACGTCCCCGCGGAGGGCCCGGGCGCCATGGTGTCGCGCGGCATGCGCAAGGAGATTGGGCGGCACCGGCGCCGGCTCGCCGAGCAGGGCGAGCTGCGCCTGGACATCGCGCGCGGGCCGGAGGACGGCCACGCCGCCCTCGCCGACATGGTGCGCATCGAGGCACTCGGCTGGAAGGGGGCCGAGGGCACGGCGATCGCCGCCGACGAGGCCGCGCACCGCCTCTACGCGGAGATCACGGACTGGGCCGCGCGGACCGGCCGGCTCCGGCTGGCCGTGCTGCGACTGGACGGCCGCCCGGTCGCCGCCGAGCTCGACCTCGCCGAGGACGGGGCGCTGTACAGCCTGAAGATGGGGTTCGACCCCGCGTTCGCCAAGTGGGGCCCCGGTCACCTGCTGGTCGCCATGCTGCTCGAGGCGCTGGCGCCCGAGGGCGTGCGGCGCTACGAGATGCTCGGCGACGACGACGCCTACAAGATGCGCTGGACCGACCGGGTGCACGAGATGCGCGAGTTCACCGTGTACGCACCCTCGCCGCGCGGCCTCGCGGCCCTGGGCCAGGAGCGGCTGGGGCGCGCGGTGCGGCGACGGCTCCGCGCGCGCCGGGCGGTGGGGGCGGCGGCATGACGACGAGCCCGCCCGCCGAGTCCCCGCCGGTCCACCCGGGTCCGCCCGCGCGGGAGCCGGCACCCGCCGCGACGCGCCTTCGCGCCCTGGCGGCGCGCCCGGCGACCGCCCTCCCCGCCCTGGCCACGCTCGCCGTCCTGGTCAGCGTGGCGGGGCTCTTCACCTTCCCGGCCACGCTCGACGAGGCCTACGTCTACGCGCTCACCCAGCACGGCCTCACCGGGCTGCTGGACGGGTGGCGCGAGGACCCCCAGGCGCTGCTGCCGCAGCTGATCGCACTGCCGTTCGGCGCGGCGGACGCGATGTGGGCGCTGCGCCTCCCCTCGCTGATCGCCTTCGCCGCGGCCGTCGCCGCCACGTGGTGGGCGGCGCGCCCGCTCGCCGGCCCGCTGGTGGCCGCCGGCGGCGCCGCCCTGATGGCGCTGTCGCCTCTCGGGACCGCGACGGCGACCGACGCGCGCTGGCCCGCATGGGCGCTGCTCACCGTGGTCCTCGCCTGGGGGGCCCTGCTGCGCGCCGCGCGCACCGGGGCGCCCCGCTGGTGGGTCCTCTACGCGCTGGCACTCGCGACCGGGATCTGGGCCAACGCGCTCGTCGTCCTGATGGTGCCCGCGCACGCCCTCGCGCTGCTCGCGCTCACCCACCGCCGCCGGCTGCTGCCGTGGCTCGCGTCGCTGGCCGCGCCCGCCGCGGCGGCGATCCCGCTCGCGCTGGCGGTTCGTGCGTCCGACGCGCCCAACCCGCTGGTGCGCACCTCGGTGCCCACGCTCACCGAGGTGCCGGGCTTCCTCGCCACGCTCGTCGCGACCGGGGCGCCGGAGCGGATCCGGCAGCTCGCGACGCTCGCCTGCGTCCTGGTGGTGGCCGCCGGCCTGGTCACGCTGCGGCGGCGCGACACGGGGGCACGGGCGCCGCGCCCCGCCCCGCCCCGGCAGGCGGTGGTGCTGCTCGGCTGGGCCGTGCTGCCGCTGGCGGCGGCCTTCCTGATCTCCCAGACCGGCGACTCGGTCTGGCAGGGCCGGTACGTGCTCGGGGTGCTCCCCGCCGCCGGCCTGCTGGTCACCTGGAGCGCCGTGCGCATCGGCGGGCGGGTGGGTGTCGCCCTCTGGGCCGCCGTCGCGATCGGCTTCGCGGGGCTGACCGGGCACGTCCACCTGAGGGCCCAGGGCGAGCCCACCGACAGCTGGGCGGCGCTGCTCGCCGCCCAGTCGCCTCCCGGGGCGGCGGTCATCTTCAGCGAGGCCGAGGGGGTGCAGGCGGCGGGCTACTACGAGCCGCGGTTCCGCACCGCCGAGGACGAGGTGATCGTGCCCGCCTGGGACCGCACGCCGGTGCCCGACGGCATCGTGCTGCTCGACCACCCGACCTTCGACCGCCTGCCACCCGCACCGCCGTCGGCCGCCCTGGTGCGCCGCCTGGCGAACCTTCACGGAATCGTCACGATGGCCCTGCGCCCACCGTCCGTACAGGCCCCGGGCGTGCGGTGGGCCGAGCGCAACTGCCTCGTCGAGCGCACGATGTTCGACGGCGCCCTGATCGTGGCGGTACGCGATTGCCGCCTGCCCGCCCGCGGAACCCGACCGGAGCAGCAGAGGTGACCCGCGCGTCTAGGGACAACCCTGGACGCCCGTGGGGTACCCCCCGGAGGGTCCCTGCGTAGCATCAATCGTGAGTTCGGGAGGGCGCCGGACGCGCCTCACCCCCCACAGACCCGAGAAGGGACTCGGCCAGTGACCACCCAGATCCCCGACCCCACCACCACCGATTCGACGCCGCGCGCGGCCGTCTCCGTGGCCGTCGTGGTTCCGGCGTTCAACGAGGAGGACAACCTCCCCAACCTGTTCGGCGAGCTGGAAGCCGCCGTGGTCGGGGCGGTCCACCGCTACCGCGTCATCATCGTCGACGACGGCTCCGCCGACCGCACCGCGGCCATCGCGGACGCCTACGCCGGCGCGCTCGACCTCACCGTCGTGCGCCAGGGCGTCAACACCGGCCTGGGCGCCGCGCTGCGCGCGGGTTTCCGGCGCGCCCTCGAGGACCCCGAGGTCGACGTCGTCGTCACCATCGAGGCGGACACCACCTGCGACCTCGGCCAGCTCGAGCGCATGGTGGACGTCGTGCTCGAGGGGGCGGACGTCGCACAGGGCTCCATGCACCACCCCGAGGGCGAGATGGTGGACGTGTCCGCCTTCCGCCAGCTCACCAGCAAGATGGCGAGCCTGGTCATGCGCCTCGCGACCGGCTCGAGCATGCACACCTTCACCAACCTGTACCGCGCGATGTCGGCGCCGTTCCTGCGCGCCGAATTCGCCCGCCACGGCGACGACCTCATCTCCGAGTCCGGCTTCGCCGGCGTCACCGAGCTGCTGGTCAAGTTCATGGCCGACGGCGGCCGGGTGGTGGAGGTGCCGATCCGCCTGAACGCCCACAAGCGCATCGGCGAGAGCAAGATGAAGGTGTGGCCGACCGTGCGCGCGCAGGCGCGCGTGGCGAGCCGCGCCCTCGTCGGCCGCCTGCGCCGGCGATGACCGACGCGCAGCTGCCCGGGGGGGACGCCGCGTCCCCTCCGGCCGGCGACCCCACGGGCCCGGCCGGCGACCGCGTCGCGGTCATCGGCGGCGGGCTGACCGGCCTCACCCTGGCCTACCGGCTCACGCAGGCCGGCGTGGGCGTGGACCTCTACGAGGCATCCGAGGCGCTCGGGGGCCTGGCCGGCGACATGGAGTTCGACGGCGCGCGGGTCGACCGCTTCTACCACGTCATCCTGCCGACGGACGACCGGGTGATCGGGCTGGCCCAGGAGGTCGGGCTGGACACGGCCCTGGAGTTCACGCCGACCGGGGTGGGCTTCTTCCACTCGGGCCGGCTCGACTCGATCTCGTCGATCGGCGAGTTCCTGCGGTTCTCCCTGCTCACCCCGCTGCAGCGGGTGCGCCTGGCCGCGTTCGTCGCCTACTGCCAGGCGATCCCCGGCTGGCGGCGCATCGACCGCTACCCCCTCGTCGACTGGATCCGCCGGTGCGCGGGCGGGGGCGTCTACCGCCGCATGTGGCGGCCCATCCTCGAGGCCAAGTTCGACGGCGACCTGGAGGGGCTGTCGGCCACCTGGCTGTGGCAGCGCACCCGGCGCATGTCCGGGGCCCGGCGCCGCGGCTCGCAGGAGGTCTGCGGCGCGCTGGAGGGCGGGTACCAGACGCTCGTCGACCGTCTCGCCGAGCGCATCCGGGCCGCCGGCGGGCGCATCCTCACGAGCACGCCCGTCGAGGCCGTCACCGCCGGGGACACCCCGAGCGTGACCGTCGACGGCGAGGTGCGGCCGTACCGCCTGGTCACCATGACCGTGCTGCCCCCGGTGGCGCGCCGCCTGCTCGGCGACCGCGAGGGGCGTCTGCTGCGCGGCACCCCCGAGCGCTACCTGGGCATCGTCTGCGTGCTGCTGAAGACGCGACGCAGCCTGAGCCCGTATTACACGATCAACATCGCCGACCCCGAGGTGGGGCTGACCGGCGTGATCGAGACCACCCGGGTCCTCGACCCGCAGGGGGAGCGCGACCACGCGCTGGTCTACCTGCCGAAGTACGTGGATCCGTCGAACCCGCTCCTCGACGCCCCGGACGCCGAGGTGGAGGCCCGCTTCGTCGCCGGGCTGCGCCGGATCTTCCCGGACTTCGACCCGGCGCGGGACGTCATCGCGAGCCGCGTCATGCGGGCGCGGCTGGCCGAGCCGGTGCACGGCATCGGCGCGGGCGGCGGCGTGCCGGGCACGTTCGACCCGGCGGCGCCGGGCATCGCGTTCGCCTCGACCGCCCAGATCTTCCCGACGGTCGTGAGCGGCCAGGCCACCATCGGCCTCGCCGAGGCGGTGCTGCCGGAGATCCGGCGGGCCCTCGACGGCGCCCCGGCCGGCGCGCCGGCCCCGGTCCCCGCGGCCGTCTGAGCAGCGCCCGCGGCCCCGCCGGCGGGCCGCCCGGCGCTCCGGCGCTCCGCTAGGGGCGCCGGAGCAGGGTACGGCGCGGCCGCGCCAGCAGGCCCGCGTACGCCTGGCGCAGGTGGCGGCGGCTGACGTCCCACGACAGCGCGCGCTCCACGCGCTCACGCCCCAGGCGCCCCATCCGCTCCCGCCGCGCGGGGTCGTCCAGCAGCTCGCCGATGAGGCGCCCGAACTCGCGCTCGTCGTCGCCGGGTGCGTACACGGCCGCGTCCTCGGCGGTGACCCGGGCCTCGTGGAGCTCGAAGGACACCAGCGGTCGGGACATCGCCATGTACTCGACGACCTTGTTCATCGACGAGACGTCGTTGAGCGGATTCTTGGGGTCGGGCGACAGGCAGACGTCGGCGGTCGAGAGCCACGCCCGCACCTCGTCGTCGGGGATGCGGCCCGTGAACTCCACGGTGTCGTCCAGGCCGAGCTCGCGCGACAGCGCCACGCAGTCGTCCCAGGCGTCCCCGGCGCCCACGAAGGTGGCGTGCAGGTCGTCGCGCCCGAGGTCGTGGCGCAGGTGGGCGAGGGCGCGCAGCGCGTAGTCGACGCCGTCCTGGGGGCCCATCACGCCCAGGTACACGGCGAGGTGGCGCTTGCCCCGGCGCAGCTCCGGCTGAGGCGGGACCGGCGTGAAGCGCGCGAGGTCCGGCGCGCTGCGCACCACCGTGACGCGGTCGGGCGGGACGTGCCCGCGGGTGATCGCCGCCCGGCGGTAGCTCTCGTTGGTGGAGATCACGGCGTCCGCGAGCCAGAAGGTCGCCCGCTCGGCGGCCCGCGCGACGGCCAGCAGCGGGCGGGCGCCGCCGGGGAACCGGGACTCGAACAGCTCCGGCACCAGGTCGTGATGGTCGAACAGGAAGCGCGCGCCCGTGCCGCGCAGTGCGAGGGCGACCAGGAACAGCAGGTCGGGCGGGTTGCACGCGTGGATCACGTCCACCGGGCCCTCGTCGGCGAGGCGCCGTGCGATGCGGATCGTGTGCCACAGGGCGGCGGAGTACTCGCGCACGTACCCCGCGGGCCCGCCGGTCGCCGCCGCCAGGGGGTAGCGGTGGATGCGCACGCCCTCGATCTCGGCGAAGGCCTCGGTGTCGCGCTTGGTGCCCCGCGGGCAGATGACCTCCACGCGGTAGCCCGCCTCCACGAGCGCGCGGCTCTCCTGCCACACCCGCCGGTCGAAGGGCACCGACAGGTTCTCCACCAGGATCAGGACCCGAGGGGGGCGCCCCGCGGGCGTGCGCGGCGCCGGCGGCGCGTCCCCCGCGGGGGCGCCGCCGCTCACCAGCAGAGGCCGACGTACCCGGGGGAGCCGGCGCGCTCCTCGGATCCCGGGTACCGCACCAGGTCGACCACGGTCGCGTGCGGGGCGCCGTCGAGCGCGCGCAGGACGTCGTCGTCGGCGTTGCCCACCACCAGCACCTCGCCATGGGCGGCGACCGCCTCGGGCGTGGAGGCCATCAGGCGCTGCAGGTGGGGGATCCGCGACTCCACGTAGGCCCGGTTGGCGCCCATCAGCGCGGAGACCGAAACGTTGGCGTCGTAGATGAGGACGTCGAAGCCGCGCCCGACCAGGCGCTCGGCGAGCTCCACCAGCGGGCTCTCGCGCAGGTCGTCGGTGCCCTTCTTGAAGGACAGGCCGAACATGCCCACGCGGCGGCGGCGGGTCTGCTCCACGACGTCGAAGACGTGGTCGATGTGCCGCACGTTCGACGGGAGGACGCTGTCGAGGATCGGCACGTGCACGTCCGCGTGGCGGGCGCGGTGCGTGATGGCGCGCAGGTCCTTGGGCAGGCAGGAGCCCCCGAAGGCGTAGCCCGGCCGCAGGTAGGCGGGCGAGATGTTCAGCTTGGTGTCGGAGGTGAAGATCTCCATCACCCGGTGGCTGTCGAGGTCGAGCGCCTTGCACACGCGCCCGATCTCGTTGGCGAAGCCGACCTTGAGAGCGTGCCACGAGTTGTCGGCGTACTTGACCATCTCGGCGACGCGCACCGGCACCCGGTACACCGGTCCCGGCAGGCCCTCGTACAGCTCGGCGACGGCGGCGCCGCTGGCCGCGTCGACCTCCCCGATGACCGTCTTGGGCGGGTCGAAGAAGTCCCGCACCGACGTGCCCTCGCGCAGGAACTCGGGGTTGACCGCGAGGCCGAAGCCCTCGCCGGCGACCTTGCCGGAGGCCTCCTCCAGGCGCGGCCGCACCACCTCGTCGCAGGTGCCCGGCAGCATCGTGGAGCGCAGCACCACGGTGTAGCGCTCCTCGCGGTCACGCAGCGCCGCGCCGATGTGCCCGGCCACCTGGGCCAGGTACTCGGTGGACAGGGCCCCGCTCGGAGCCGAGGGCGTCCCCACGCAGACCAGCGCGATGTCGGTCTGGGCGACCGCCTCGGCCGGGTCCGTGGTCGCCCGGAGGCGCCCCTCCTGCACCTGCTCGGCGATGAGCTCGCCGATGCGCTCCTCGACGACCGGCGTGCGGCCCTCGTTGACCATCCTGGCCTTGTCGGGGTTCACGTCCACCCCGATCACGGTGTTGCCCCGGCTGGCAAGGCAGGCGGCGGAGACGCAGCCCACGTATCCCATGCCGAACACGGCGATGCGTCGCGACATGGGGCGGGATGTTAGCGGGGGGGTCGATCACCCGCAGCCCGCCGTACGGACGGGCTCAAGGGGGGTGACACCCCCTCCGATAACCAGTGTGAGCGGTGAGAGGCGCCACAGACGGCGCCGATCCACCGCCACCCACGTGCCCCGTGCCCCCACCGTCCCCCCGCGTGGGCGGCGCGAACAAGACCAACCGAAAGGTCGACGACAGGATGTCTTTCGACTCGACGCGACGTGCCCGCGTGCGGAAATGTGCCCTCCGCGCCGCGCTCGCCCTCGCCGCCGTGCCCGCCTTCGCCGGGACCGCGGCCGCCCAGACCGGCGGGCTGGACCTGCCCGGCAACACCATCTGGACGGGCGACTACGAGACGGGAAGCACGTCCCAGTGGAGCGGCTGCCAGCGCAGCGGCTCGCACAGCATCAACATCCAGACCTCGCGCGTGCGCCAGGGCCGCTACGCCGCCCGGTACGAGGTGCGCGACGGCGACACGCCGATCGACTCCAACGAGCGCGCCGAGTGCCAGAAGGGCACGGGTGAGGTCGAGGGGTCGGACCGCTGGTACTCGTGGTCCACCTACTTCGACCCGTCGTTCCCGATGTCCAACGCCTCGCCGAGCGGGTGGTTCACCTTCTCGCAGTGGCACGGCAACGCCTCGACGGGCTCGCCGCCGGTGGCGCTGTACCTGGAGAACGGCCGCATGGTGCTGAAGCTGCACCGGCAGTCCTCGCCCACCAACTACGTGGGCATCATCACCCCCTGGGGCAAGAGCTTCGCGGAGCACGTCGGCCGGTGGACCGACTTCCGGATGCGCATCAAGTGGTCCGGGTCCGACTCGATCGGCCTGGTCGAGCTGTGGGTCGACGGCGTGCAGCAGCGCATGAACTGGCCGGTGGGCGGCAACGCCGCCTCCTTCGGCGGCCTCAACAGCTACACGCTGCGCGCCCGCACCCTGATCCCCGGCTACGGGGCCTACTACAAGCAGGGCGTCTACCGGAACGCGAGCACCAGCGGGACCGCGGTGGTCTATCAGGACGCGTTCCGCATCACCGACGGCGCCGGCGGCTGGACCGAGCCGGCCCCGCCGCCGCCCCCCTCCACC
>DATMJR010000268.1:0-8744 GCA_035553775.1 Miltoncostaeaceae bacterium
ACCTGGCCGACCACCTGGCGCATGGAGGCGATCATCGCGTCGAACGACCGGCCGAGCTCGCCGATCTCGTCCTTGGCGGTGGCGTCCACCCGCACGGTCAGGTCGCCCTCGGCGGCCCGGCCGGCGGCCTCCTTGACGCGGCCCAGGGGACCGGTGATGGCGCGGGTCAGCAGCAGCGCGATCAGGGCGCTGATCGCCAGGGCGATCCCCAGCAGCGTGAAGACGATCACGCGCGCGGTCGAGTACGTCGACGCCGCCGACGCGAGGGCGCGGTCGCCCAGCTCGCCGTTGTAGGCGGACCAGGCGCTGAACTCCTCGCCGATCTTGTTGAAGTCCTCGTTGGCGCCCATGAGGATGTCGCGGGCCGTGGCCCTGTCGTTCCGCCGGCTCGCGGCCTGGAAGGTCTCGGTCTTGGCCTGGTAGTCCTTCCACTGCTGCCGGATCGACGCCAGGAAGGCGGCGTCCCTCTCGTCCGCCACCAGCGACTCGTACTGCGCGAGAATCCCCTCGACCTTCTCCCTCGCGCCCGCCATGGCCTCCTCGGCGGCGGTCATCTCGGCGTCCGACTCGGAGAGGCTGTGCCGCAGCTGAAAGCGGCGGAAGGCGTTGACCTCGATCTCGGCCTCCGCGACGGCCCGCATCGACGGCACGACGTCGGTCCCCATGTACTGGCCCTTCGCGCTGACGCTGCCCAGCTGCATGACGGCGAGCACGCCGATGACGCCCGTCAGCAGCAGCACGATTCCGAAGGCGCCCAGAAGCTTCGTCCTCAGGCGCAGATCACCCAGCCGTGTGCGCATGGGATGGTCTCTCTTCCATGAGTGCGCGGCCCGTCCGGGGCCGCCGTCGGAGCCCGGTGCATCCGGCACCCGGCCACCTCCCACATCGGGGGACGCGGCCCCCGGATGAGGACGATGCGCACGAAGCCGTGGTCCTCCGCGGGCCGCCTGCGGAAAGGCCGCAGAGCGCCTCCGCAACCGGCCACCCGCCACCCGGTGCGACCGCGCGCCTCTCAGGGGGCGGCGTGCGCGGCCGCGTGGCGCGCGATCACACGCTCCTCGTCGGCCTCCACCACATGCACCGCACAGGCCCACCCGTCCGCGCCGATGACCGGCCCGCCGCCGGCGTTGCGTCCCGGATCCAGGCGTACGCCCAGGTGCTCCAGGCCGTCGCACACCGCCGCCCGCACCGGTGCGGCATGCGCGCCGATCCCGCCCGTGAAGACCAGCACATCGAGACCCCCGAGGCTCGCGGCCATGGCCCCGAGTGCGCGCCGCGCGAGGTGGGCGAACAGGTCCAGCGCCCGCCGCGCGGCCGGGTCCGCCGGGGCCGCGGCGAGCAGCGTGCGCACGTCGGATGTGCCCCCGGACACGCCGCGCAGCCCGGACTCCCGGGTCACCAGGCGCTCCAGACCGTCGGCGTCGAGCCCCTCCGTGCGCATCACGTGGATGAGCACGCCGGGGTCCAGGTCGCCCGTGCGGGTGCCCATCATCAGCCCGCCCGCCGGCGTGAGCGCCATCGTCGTGTCCACCGGGCGCCCGTCCCGCACCGCCGCCATGCTCGCGCCGTTGCCCAGGTGGCACAGCACGGCGCGTCCCCGGCGCGCCTCGGGCAGGCGGTCGAGCACCCCCTCGTAGGAGAGGCCGTGGAATCCGTAGCGGCGCACGCCGCGCTGCCACAGGCGCTCCGGGAGCGGCAGGCGCTGGGCGATCTCGGGCATGCCGCGGTGGAAGGCAGTGTCGAAGCAGGCGACGTGCGGGACGGCCCCGAGGGCCGCCCGGGCGCGGCGCAGCACGTCGAGCGCCGGCGGCATGTGCAGCGGCGCCAGGCGCGTCAGGTCCCCCAGTTCGGCGACCAGCGCGTCGTCCACGCGCGCGGGCGCCGCGTGGGCCGGGCCGCCGTGCACGACGCGGTGACCCACCGCGTCGGGGTGCACGCCGTCGCGCGCGAGCCGCGCGAGCAGGCGGGCGGCGGCCTCGCCGTGACCGTCGCCCACCTCCTCGGCGTTGCCCGCCTGAAGGCGCCGCGCGCCCGCGGGGTCCACGTCGAACAGCGCGTGCCGCAGCGACGAGGACCCGGCGTTGAGCGTCAGGACCCGCACGCGCCGGGTGCCGCTACACCGACGACGCCGGCCACGCCCAGTCGCGCACCCCCGGCAGGTCGACCCCGTGCCGTCGCACGTAGCGGTCGTGCGCGAGCAGCGCGTCGGCCATCCGCTGCCGCAGTCGGGCCGCGCGGGTGCCCAGGCCGGGCACGCGGTGGACGACGTCCGACACCAGGTGGAAGCGGTCGATCTGGTTGCGCACGGTCATGTCGAAGGGTGTCGTGGTGCTGCCCTCCTCCTTGTAGCCGCGCACGTGCAGGTTGTCGTGGTTGGTGCGGCGGTACGTGAGGCGGTGGATCAGCCACGGGTACCCGTGGAAGGCGAAGATGACCGGCCGGTCCCGGGTGAACGCCAGATCGAAGTCGCGGTCGACCAACCCGTGCGGATGCTCCTCGTGCGGCTGCAGGCGCATCAGGTCCACGACGTTGAGCACGCGCACGCGCAGGTCGGGCAGGTGCTCGCGCAGGATCGCCGCCGCCGCGAGCGTCTCCATGGTCGGCACGTCGCCCGCGCACGCCAGCACCACGTCGGGCTCGTCGTCGCCGTCGGTGCTCGCCCAGTCCCAGACGCCGATGCCCCGGTCCACGTGGGCGATCGCGGCGTCGAGCTCCAGGAACTGGGGCGCGGGCTGCTTTCCGGCCACCACCACGTTGACGAGGTTCGTCGAGCGCAGGATGCGGTCCGCGACGACCAGGAGGGTGTTGGCGTCCGGGGGCAGATACACCCGGATGACCTCCGGCTTCTTGTTGACTACGTGGTCGATGAAGCCCGGGTCCTGGTGGGAGAACCCGTTGTGGTCCTGCCGCCACACGTGCGACGACAGCAGGTAGTTGAGCGAGGGGATCGGGGCCCGCCAGCGGATCTCGCCGATCACCTTGAGCCACTTCGCGTGCTGGTTGAACATCGAGTCGACGATGTGCACGAACGCTTCGTACGTGTTGAACACGCCGTGGCGCCCGGTGAGCAGATAGCCCTCCAGCCACCCCTGCAGGGTGTGCTCGGACAGGATCTCCATGACGCGCCCGTCGGGCCGCAGGAACGCGTCGTCGTCCGGGTGCGTCTCGCCCAGCCACGCCCGCCCGGTGACCTCGAACACGGACGCGAGCCGGTTTGAGGCGGTCTCGTCGGGTCCGAAGATGCGGAAGTTGCGGCGGTCGGCGTTGAGCGTGAGCACGTCGCGCAGGTAGCCGCCCAGGGGGCGCATCGACTCCACCGCCCCCGCACCCGGCGAGGGGACGGGTACGGCGTGATCGGCCAGGTCCGGCAGCCGCAGGCTCTGCCGCAGTACGCCGCCGTTGGTGTGCGGGTTGGCGCTCATGCGGCGCGTGCCCGCGGGCGCCACGGCGCGCAGCGCGGGAGCCGGGGCGCCGTCGGCATCGAACAGGTCGTCCGGCCGGTACGAGCGCAGCCACGTCTCGAGCGCGGCCAGGTGGTCGGGGCGCTCGGCCAGCTGCGCCAGCGGCACTTGGTGCGAGCGCCAGTTGCCCTCCAGGCGGTGGCCGTCGATCTCGCGCGGCCCGGTCCAGCCCTTGGGGGTGCGCAGGATGATCATCGGCCACCGCGGGCGGGTCCGGTCCCCCGTGTCGCGCGCGCGCCGCTGGATCTCCGCGATCCGGTCCCAGGCACGGTCGAGCGCCGCGGCCATCTCCCGGTGCATGCGCTGCGGGTCGTCGCCGGCGACGACGATCGGCTCGTGGCCGTAGCCGCGCATCAGCGCGAGCAGCTCCTCCTCGGGGATGCGGGCGAGCACGGTCGGGTTGGCGATCTTGAACCCGTTGAGGTGGAGGATCGGCAGCACGGCCCCGTCCGTGACGGGGTCCAGGAACTTGTTCGAGTGCCAGGACGCCGCGAGCGCCCCGGTCTCGGCCTCGCCGTCGCCGATGACGCACGCGACGACCAGGTCGGGGTTGTCCAGGGCGGCGCCGTACGCGTGGGAGAGGGCGTAGCCGAGCTCACCGCCCTCGTGCATCGAGCCGGGGCTCTCGGGCGCGTGGTGGCTGGGAACGCCGCCCGGGAAGGAGAACTGGCGGAACAGCTCGGCCATGCCCTCGCCGTCCAGGGACACGTCCGGGTAGACCTCGCTGTAGGTCCCCTCCAGCCAGGCGCAGGCGAGCATGCCGGGGCCGCCGTGCCCGGGCCCGGCGATGTAGACGACGTCCGCGTCCCGGCGCCGGATGATCCGGTTCAGGTGCGCGTAGACGAACGTGAGCCCGGGCGTGGTGCCCCAGTGCCCGAGCAGGCGGGGCTTCACGTCGGCGAGCGCCAGCGGGGTCCGTAGCAGCGGGTTGGCCTGCAGGTAGATCTGGCCGACCGACAGGTAGTTCGCGGCCCGCCACCAGGCGTCGATGGCGGCGAGCTCGTCGTCGCCGGGGGCGGCGGCTGCGGCCGTGGGCGCGGCGTCGGTGGTCGTCACGGTGCCTCCCGGGCGTCGGTCGCGGGGACGGGACGGCCGTGCCGCCCGGTCCCCAGCCAAGCAGCGGAGCCGGCCGCGCGCGAGGGGGAAAATCCGCCACGCGGCGCGGCTCCCCCGCACCGTGACGCCGCGGTGACCGGGCTCAGAACCCCTGGTCGGCCGGCGTGACCGGGGTCACGACCGGCGTGGCCGCCCGCACCGTCGCCCGCACGCCGCGCCCCTGGACCCGCACCCGGGTGCGGGCGAGGTCGCCCGCCGCGCCGGCACCGACGGCGACGCGCAGGGTTACCACCACCCCGCGCCCGGGGGCCAGCGGCGGCAGGGTCCACGCGGCCCCCGTCGCCGTCCGGCGCGCCCGGGTGCCGGCCGGGCCCGCCGCGGCCCGCGGGAGGAGTCCGGCGGGGGTGCGCGCCTGCACCCGCACGCCCCGGGCGGTGGCACGTCCCCGGTTGACCACGCGCACGCGCAGCAGCGCCTCGCCGCCCGGGGTGGCCACGGGCGGCCCCTGCACCGCGAGCGCCAGCGGCGCCATCGCGGGGGCCGGTGGTGCCGGGTCCGGGTGGGGCGGCGCCGGCACCGGCTCGGGCGCCAGCGGCGGCGGCGCCAGCTCGTACAGGTCGCAGTCGGCGAACAGGTGCAGGTCCTCGTCCTGCAGCGTGCGCGGCCGCACCAGCAGCTGGTCCTGGGGCGCGCTCGCGCCCGCCTGCTTGGTGGCGCGCACCGCCTCGGGCGCCTCCATGGTCGCGTGCACGGTCACGCCGCCCGGACCGTCGCGCGTGGTCAGGAACGCCTCGGCGGTGCCCGTCGCGTCCAGCGTGACCCGGGCCGGTGCGATCTCCGCGGCGGAGGGGGAGGCGGACAGGTCCACCTGGGCGCCCGGGGTCCCGGTCACCCGCACCCGGGCGGGTGCGTCCGCGCACCCCTGCGTCCCGAGCACGTCCACATCGAGCGCGTCCGGCAGGCGGCGGCCGGCGGCCTCGCCGCGCAGCGCGGCCGCCCGGGCGTTCAGCCCGGGGTCGCTGGTGGGGGCGGCGCCGTCGCGCACCTGCCCGGTGAGCTGCCATACGGCCACCTGGAGGGCCGCGGCCTCGCGCTGCGGGTCCGCGGCCGCGGCGATCAGGTTCTCGCCGCGCGCGACCAGCCAGGCCGCCTCGCGCCAGGCCGCCGTCCCCAGCTCCGGCGCGTCGTCGGCGGTCTGCAGCGACACCTGGTAATCCCGCCCCGAGACGATGTAGTGCGCGGTGTCCACGCACTGCCCGCTGGTCGTGAGCGTCTCCGTGCCGCGCGTGATGCGGTAGTGGTAGCGCCCCGGCCGCACCTGGGCGGTGGTGCCGTCGGCGCGGGTGATCGTGACGCTCGACGACAGCATCGGCGCGGCGCCGAGCAGCCGGAACGTCGCGGTCTCCGCGGCGGCGCCGGTGGCCGGCAGCGCCAGGCCGGCGGCGCCGGCCACGAGCCCGAGCGCGAGGGCGCGTCGGCGCAGGCGCCGCGGCGCCGGGCGGGTGGTCATGCGTGGCACGTCCCCTCCATGGGTCCACATGGGCACTGCCACCTGTGTCGGTGCGGCCGCAGCGGTCCGTCACCGCCCCGGTGCATGAGCCCGCCTCCCGCATGCGCGGGGCGCGGCGCTAGGGCACGTGGGGGAGGAGCAGCCGCCGCACGGCGTCCTCGAGCAGGGCGTCGGGGGACTCGGCGGTGTCGATGGTGGCGGCGACGAGCGCGCCGTTGAGTGCCACCCAGACGGCGCGCGCCAGCGCCTCGGGGTCCGCGTCGGGGCGCAGCGACCCGGCGTCGCGCCAGCGCGCCAGCACCGCGGCGAGCCCGGTGCGGACGCCGCGGGCGTGGGCGGCGGCGAGGACGTGCAGCTCGGGGTCGGCCAGGTCCAGCTGCAGCACGGCCAGGTGATGGACGCGCGCGGCCGGGGCCGCCAGTGCCCGCGCCAGCCCGCGGGTGCCGAGTGCGGCCGCGAGCGCCGCGGGCGGATCGTCCCCGGCGGGCAGCGCCGGATCGACGGCGGCCCCCGCGGTCGCCGCGGCGCGCTCGGCCATCGCCCGGATCAATCCGCGCTTGCCGCCGAAGCGCTGCACCAGCGTCGCGGGGCTCAGGCCGACCGAGCGGCCGACGGCGGCGAGGGTGAGGGCGGCCGGGCCCTCACGGCCCAGCAGCGCCACCGTGGCGTCGAGGATCTCGTCGTCGGTGCGCGTGCGGGGGCGTCCCATCGCTTCCAATATAACCGAACGTGCGTTTATAATCGCCCTCCTGACGAGGTGACGAGGGAGGGCGAGATGACCGGCACGGGGCTGACGCGGGAATGGGTCGAGCGGCGGCTGGCGCTGAGCGCCACCTACTGGGTCGTGACGGTGCGCGAGGACGGACGGCCGCACGCGACGCCGGTGTGGGGGGTGTGGCAGGACGACGCCGTCTGGTTCGGCACGGGGGACGACACCGTCAAGGGGCGCAACCTGCGCGCCCGCCCCGGGTGCGTGGTGCACCTGGAGAGCGGCGACGACGTGGTGATCCTCGAGGGCGAGGCCGAGCGGGTGGCCGACTTCGCCCCCGGCGCGATGCCAGCGGACGCCGAGCGCGCCGTGCGCGCCCTGGCCGCCAAGTACGCGATGCCCGCCGAGACGATGGCGGGCGCGGAATCGTCGGCGGGCCTGTACCGGCTCCGCCCCCGGCGGGTGCGGGCGTGGCTCGAGCCGCTGTTCGTGGAGTCGCGCGTGCGCTGGGAGCCCTGGGTGCCCCTCGCCGCCTAGTCGAGCGGCAGCGAGCGTTCGAACACGATGCGGTCCTGCCCCGGGCCCAGGAGCCCGGGCCGGGGTGCGCCCGTGAACCCCAGCGACTCGTGGAAGCGCACCGAGGCCGTGAACGCCGGGTTGGCGAGCGCACGCACCCGCGTGCGGCCCGTGGCGTGCATGCGGCGCCCGAACTCCCGGTAGAGCGCGGCGCCGACGCCGCGGCCGCGCAGGGCGGGGTCGACCATGTGGAAGTGCACGTAGGCGAGGTCGGGCTCGGCGCTGCTCGGCAGGCCCAGCAGCACGCCGGCCATGGCGTCGGGGCGCTCCCGCCGGGCCGCGTGCACGCCGTGGGGGCCCAGCTGGTCGAAGAAGAGCAGGTGCATGGTGAGGCCCACGGGGCGCCCGAACCAGTCGTCGGCGACGGCGCGCGCGGCGACGAAGTCGGCCGCCGTGAGCGGGCGCAGCACCAGGTCCGGGGCGGCGGGCACGGGCCCGAGTCAAGCACGCCGGCGGGGGGCGAGTGCGCGTTTCCCCGGCGGAGGCGCGTGGAAGGCCCGGTGTGACGACGACAGGGAGGACGACATGGCCGACAAGCCGCTCGAGGGCCTGCGGGTCGCGGTGCTCGTGGCGAACGAGGGCGTGGAGCAGGTCGAGATGACCGAACCCATGCGGGCGGTCACCGAGGCGGGCGCCACGGCCTCGATCGTCGCCCCGGAGGCCGGCGAGGTGCAGGGCTTCAACCACCTCGACAGGGCCGACACCTTCACGGTGGACCACACGCTCGCCAAGGCGCGGCCGGAGGACTACGACGCGCTCATCCTGCCGGGCGGGGTGGCGAATCCCGATCACCTGCGCACCGTCCCCGAGGCCGTGAGCTTCGCCCGGGCGTTCGTGGACGCGGGCAAGCCCATCGGCGTCATCTGCCACGGCCCGTGGACGCTGGTGGAGGGCGGCGCCGTGGCCGGGCGCACGCTCAACAGCTGGCCGAGCCTGAAGACCGACATCCGGAACGCGGGCGGCACGTGGGTCGACGAGGAGGTCCACGTCGACCGCGGCATCGTCTCCAGCCGCAACCCCGGGGACCTGCCCGCCTTCTGCGCCAAAATCGTCGAGGAGTTCGCCGAGGGCCGCCACGAGCGGCGCCCCGTGGGGGCCGCGAGCCGCTCGGCCTAGGCGGCGGGGCGGGAGCGGAACGTCCGCCCGCTCCCGCCCTGCCGGCGCCGCCCCTCGCAGGCGGCGCGCGGGGTGGCGGCGCCGGGCGGGGGCAGCGTCTAGCGTCCCCGCCGTGTCCACCGGCGCCGCCCCCCGTGTCACCGCGCTCCCCAACGGGGTGCGTGTCGCCACCGACCCCATGCCCGGGGTGGGCTGGGCCTCGGTGCAGGTGCACGTGGCGTGCGGGCCGCCGGAGGAGGCGCCGGCCCAGGCCGGCGCCGCACACGCCATCGAGCACATGCTGCTGGGCCGCGGGCCGGGGGACGCGGCGGAGCGG
>DATMJR010000269.1:0-7319 GCA_035553775.1 Miltoncostaeaceae bacterium
GGGCGGCGGCGGTGCGCCGCCGCGCCGCGCCGCGGCCGGCGGCGAGGGCGCCTCCCCCGAGCGCGCGGTCGCGCTGCGGGTGCTGCAGCGGGTCGAGGCGGGCGCGTACGCCGACCGCGCGCTGGACGCCGAGGTCCGTCGCGCGGGGCTCGACGCGCGCGGGCGCGCGTTCGCCACCCGCCTGCTCTACGGCGCGGTCCAGCGGCGGCGCACGCTCGACCACGTGCTGGACGGCCTGCTGGACCGCCCGGAGGGCGTCGAGCCCGCCGTCCGGGACGTGCTCCGCCTGGGGACCTACGAGCTGCTGTGGTCGGACCGGGTGCCCCCGTCCGCCGCGGTCGACCAGGCGGTGCGGCTGGTGCGGGCGCTGCCGGCCGCCCGCCCGCGGGCCGCGGCCCGCGCCGGGCTGGTCAACGCGGTCCTGCGACGGGTCGCCGACGGCGGCCCCGCGCGGCTCGCCGCGCTCGACGACCCGGAGGTGCCGGCGGGCGTCCGGCACTCCGTGCCCGACTGGATCGCCGAGGCGCTCGTCGCCGGCCTGGGCCGCGAGGACGCGGAGGGCGTCATGCGGGCCGCGAACCTGCCGCCCGAGTCCGCCCTGCGGTGGAACCCCCTCCGCGGGCCGCGCGCCACCGTGGAGCGCGCGCTCGGGCTCGCCGGGGTGCCGGACCCCCGCCTGCCGGAGGCCATCGTGCTGCCGGGGCCGTTCGCGCTCGAGGACTCGCCGCTGTGGGCGTCCGGGCGCGTGATGGCCCAGGCCCGGGCGTCGATGCTGCCCGCGCGCGTCCTCGACCCCCGCCCCCGCGAGCGGGTCCTGGACCTGTGCGCGGCGCCCGGGGCGAAGGCCACCCATCTGGCGGCGCTCAGCCGCAACGGCGCCGAGATCGTCTGCGTCGAGCTGCACGCCGCCCGCGCCGACGCGCTCCGCGCGCTCGCCCGGCGCATGGGCGCGCGGCTCACCGTCGTGGTGGGCGACGCGCGCGAGGTGCCCCTGCCCGGACCCTTCGACGCGGTGCTGGTCGACGCCCCCTGCACCGGCCTCGGGGTGCTGGCCGCGCGGCCCGACGCGCGCTGGCGCCGCCGCGAGGAGTCGCTTGCGCCCCTGGTCGCGCTGCAGCGCGCCCTCCTCGCCCGGGCCCTCGAGGTGGTGCACCCGGCCGGCCGGGTCGTCTACTCCACCTGCACCCTGCTGCCCGCCGAGAACGAGGACGTGGTCCGGGCCTCGGGCGGCCGGGTCGAGGACGTCACGTCGCTGTTCCCGGACATGGCCCATCCGGGCCTTCCCGGCGCCCTGCGGACCCTGCCCCACGTGCACGGCACCGACGGCTTCGTCGTCGCGCGGATCCGCCCGTGAGCGGCCGGCGTTTCCCGCCACCGGAGGAATTGACGCGCGGGCCGGCAGGTCCCAGGATCGTGCCAGCGTGAGCCCGCGAACCTCCGGGACGTGATCCTGCCTCCTCAGCTCCTCCGCCGCCCGTCCCGGACGCCGCGGCTCGGCCTGGCCGTGCTGCTGCTGCTGGTGTTCGCGCACGCCGCCGCGGCGCAGGCCCCGCGGCCCCCCGGCGACGTCTTCGGGGCGATCAACGACCCGGCGGGCGACGTCACGCTGTCGTCCGATCCGGCCCGGTACGAGTCGCCCGACGTCCGCTCCGTCACCGCCGCCTACCTCGACATCTCCACCAAGGGCCCGGAGGACGACGTCGTGCAGGCGTCGGCCGTGGTGGACGCGGGGCCGGCGAGCGGCATCGAGCCGCGCATCTACCCCAACCGGGTCCTCGCCTGGTGGCTCGACACCGACGGCGATCCGGCGACCGGGTACGACGAGCCCGGGTTCGGGCTGGGCGCCGACCACCTCGTGGTGGCCTACGGCCAGTCCGACGGGCGGCCCACCACCGCCTGGCTGCGCTCCTGGGGCGGCACCGACTTCCGGACCGTCCGCCTCATCGCCCTCGTGCCCACCGGGAACGCCTTCGCGTGGAGCCTGCCCGCGGCCTCCATCGGCGCCGCCCGCGGCCAGCGCCTGGGCGTCTCGGTGGAGGCGGCCGCGATCGTCGTCGACCGGGGCACCGTCATCAAGTCGGACCGGGCGCCCGACGACGGCCGCCCGATGGTGCTCCCCGTGCCCCCGCCGCCGCCGGCGGTCGTGGCCGCGTCGGCCCCGCGTGTGGAGGCGACGCGGGCGGTGATCTCCGGGGTCATCGATGACGGCGGGGCGGACGCGCAGTGGTTCGTGCGCTACGGCGTCAAGGGGCTGGAGGAGGGCGTCACCCCGCCGCGCGCCGTGTCCGCCTCGGGCCGCTCGGCCGTCGAGGCGGAGCTCGACGGGCTGCTGCCGGGGACCGCCTACCGGTACCAGCTCGTGGTGCGCACGGCCTGGGGGGAGACCCCCGGGGAGGTCCTGGCGTTCACGACTCCGCCGGCGCCGGCGGCGGCGACGCGGCGGGCGCAGACCGGCCCCGCCCGTGCGGTGACGGCGACGGCAGCCCGGCTCACCGGGACCGTCGCCGCGACGGGAGCGCCCCGGTGGTTCTTCGAGTGGGGGCCCACGCCGCGGTACGGCCGGCGCACCCCCATGCGCACCCTGCCCCGCGGGCCGGCGAGCGTGGCAGCCGCCCTCCGCGCCCTGCCGCCGGACCGGGTCGTGCACTACCGGCTGGTGGTGATCGCCGACGGCACGCGCCACCTCGGTGAGGACGCGCGCCTGCGCACCGCCCGGGCGGGCCGGCTGGCCGTCGCGGGCGACGCGCGCGCGGCCTGCACGGTTCAGGGCTGCCGCCTGCGCACGCTCACGGTGCGGGTCCGCGGGCGCGATCCGGGCGGGCGCGTCCTGCGCGGGACGGCGCTGCGCCGGGGCACCCAGGCCCGCGTGCGGTGCGTGCGCGGCTGCCGCCTGGCGCCGCGCACCGTGCCGCTCAGCGGCTCCGGCCGCACCCTCTCGGCCGACGTCGCGGCCCTGCTCCCCGGCAAGCGCGTGCCGGCGGGCGGGGTGGTCGAGGTCCGCGTCCTGCGCCCGGGCTATCTGGGCGCGGTCTACCGCACCCGGGCCACCCGTCAGGGTCTCGCCGGCCGCGTGTGCGGTCTGTCGGCCGACGGACGCGGGGGCTGCGCGCGCCCGTAGGCGCGCCCCCGGCCGCCCGCCCGCACCGGCGCCGCCTGTACGTCCGGGGGTTCCCGGCCGGCGGCGCGCGGCCGTACGGTAACCACGCCCGGCCCCAGAGGTCGACCTCGGCATGACCCGCACGCTCCTCCCCGCAACCGCGCTCGCCCTGGCCGCCTCGGCAGGTCTGGCCGTGGCCGCCCCGGCACCCTCCGGCCCTGAGGTGCTCGTGCGCTACGCGCCCGGCGCCGACCGGGCGGAGGCGACCCGCGAGGCCGGCGCCGCCGGCGCCTGGGCGCTCGGGCGCACCCGGGCCGTGCGCCTGCGCCTCGACCCCGGCACGACCGCCGGAGAGGCCCTGCGCACGTTGCGCGCCCGCGACGACGTCGTCTGGGCCGAGCCGGTGGTGGTGTACCGGGCCCTGGGCGTGCCCAACGACCCCCTGTTCGGGCGTCAGTGGGGCCTGCGCAACCTGGGTGCCCCCGTCGAGGGGCTCGCGGCGGTCCCCGGCGCCGACATCGACGCGGCCGCGGCCTGGGACATCACCACCGGCAGCCCGGCGGTGAGCGTCGGGATCGTCGATTCCGGCATCGCCTACGACCACCCCGACCTGGCGCCCAACGTCGCCCCCGAGGATCCGGGGGAGGACTTCGTGGACGGCGACCGCGACCCGCGGGACATGGACGGCCACGGGACGCTCGTCGCCGGCATCGCCGGGGCGCGCGGGAACGACGGCGTGGGGGTCGCCGGCGTGTCCTGGAACAGCCGGCTCGTGGGGCTGCGCGCGCTCGACGCCGAGGGCGCGGGGACCTCGGCCCAGGTGGCGCAGGCGTTCGCCGCCGCGGGCGCCCGGCGGCTGCGCGTGGTCAACGCCAGCCTCGGCGGACCGGGTCTGTCGCTCGCCGTGCGCGACGCCATCGCCCAGAGCCCGGGGACGCTCTTCGTCGTGGCCGCCGGCAACGACGGCGCGGACGTCGACGCCACGCCCACGTACCCCTGCGCGCTCGACCTGCCCAACGTCCTGTGCGTGGCGTCGCTCGACGCCGCCGACCGCCTGTCGTCGTCGTCGAACCACGGCGCGCGTGCGGTGGACATCGCGGCGCCCGGAGTGGACGTGACCGGTCCGGCGCCCGCCTACGACGCCCCGGTCCTCGCCGAGGACTTCGAGACCCCGCTCACCGGTCGCTGGCTGGCGTCCGCGGGGGCGACGTGGGCCCGCGACCCCGGCGCCGCCGCCAGCGGCGCCGCCGGCCTCGCCGACTCGCCGGGCGGCCCCTACGCGGGTCCGGGCACCCAGATCCTCCGGGCGGCCTCCGCCGTCGACGTGCGCGGCCGCCTCGGCTGCCGTGTCTTCCTGCAGCTGCGCCTGGACACCCGTCCGGGCGACGAGTTCGCGATCGACGTGTCCCGCGACGGCGGGTCGTTCCAGCCGCTGCGCACGTTCTCGGGCAGCAGCCGCGGACGGTTCATCGCCGTGAGCGAGTACCTCGGCGCCGCGGGGTCGGTGCGGCTGCAGCTGCGGTTCACCGCGCAGGGTGCGGGGGGCGGCGAGGGCGCCGACGTCGACGACCTCCGCGTCGCCTGCCAGGGCGGGCCCTACGGGCCGGAGGACTTCGTCACCGAGAGCGGCACGTCCTTCGCGGCCCCCCACGTCGCGGGCGTGGCCGCGCTCGTCGCCGCCCGGCACCCGGGCCTCGGCCCGGCCGACATCAAGCTCGCCATCCTGCGGGGGGCCGTGCCCGTGCCGGCGCTCCGCGGGCGGGTCGCCACGGGAGGGCGCCTCAGCGCGTCCCGGGCGCTGCGCGAGGCGGACGCCATCGCGGGCACCGCCGCGCCCGCCGCCGCCCCGCCCCCCGTGGCGCGCCCGGTGACGGCGGAACGGCTGCGGGCGGCGCTGGCCGCCCCCCGGCGCCGTGCCGGCGTGTGGACGGCGGACCTGCGCCTGTCGCGGCCCGCCCTCGCCGAGATCACCCTCGAGCGCCGCGTGCGCCGGCCGGCGGTCGCGACCCGGCGCGGGGCTCGCGCGGTCCGGCCCCGCTACGTCCTGGTCCGCACCACGGGCCCGCGCGACCGCCGCGCGGGGGTCGTGCGCTACCGGCTGGGGCGGCTGGGCCCGGGGGTCTATCGCGTGACGGTGGTCCTGGCGGAGGATCGGCGTGTGCTGCGGCGCACGCTGACGGTAACGGCACCGGCGCGGCGGCGGTGACGGGGGTGTACGGCAACGGCCCGCATCAGCGGGCGGCACTCAGGGGGAGACAGGGGATGCGGCGATCAGGGATGGTCACGCGCGGCGGCTGGCGCACGGGCACGGCGTGCCTGGCGGGCGTCGCGATGCTGGCGGTGGCCGGGACGGCGCAGGCGGCCGAGGTGCCGCGCGCGCACGGGCACGACGGGACGCCCCAGGCGGCGGCCCCGGCGCCGGCCGACGTGCGGGCCCTCGAGGACACGAGCACGGGGGTGATCACGGACCCCACGGGCGACAGCACCCGCACCACCCCCAGCCCGCCCCCGACGGGCACCTTCTTCGCGCCGGACATCCAGCGCGTGGAGACGGCCTTCGTGGACAACAACGTCGGCTCCGTCGACGACGACGTGCTGGCGTTCATGGCCCGGGTCGACAACGACCCGGGCCCGGGCTTCGACCAGAGCCTGTTCGACGGGGTGTGCACCACCGGCGGCAACACCTACGACTGCCAGGACGGCCTGTCGTGGTACGTCGACATCGACGGCAACCCCGCCACCGGCGACTTCTCGGGTGCGGACCGCTGGGTGCTGCTGCTGGGCGCCACCAACGGGCAGCCCACGACCGCCCTCTCGTTCACCTGGGCCGGCGGCGACTGGCAGGACGGACCCCCCGTCGGCATCCTGCAGGCGGGCGGCAACTGGGTCTGGAGCGTGAACGCCGCGCAGTTCGGCGTCCAGCGGGGGCGCGCCATCGGCGTGCAGGTGTTCACCAGCACGGTGGTGCGGGCCAACGCGAGCTCCCCCTTCGTGCAGCGGGCCTCGGACCTGGCGCCGAACTCCGGCTACGCGCGCCTGGCGATCCCCGGCAACCCGGCACCCCCGGCCGTGGTGACCGGGGCGGCGACCGGGGCCGGCCCCACCACGCTCACCGTCGGGGGCACGGTGAACCCGCTGGGGGCCGCCACCACCTACCACGTCCGGTACGGGGTCAACGACACGGCCGAGGCGCGCACGCCCGACGTGAGCGCGGGCGAGGGCGTCGGCGTCACGCCGGTCAGCGTCACCCTCAGCGGGCTGCGCTTCTCGACCGTCTACCGCTACCAGGTCGTCGCGCGCAGTCGCTGGGGCGAGACGGCGGGACCGGTCCAGACGGCCCGGACGGCCGACGCGGTCGCCTCGTCGTTCCAGGTCACGACCGGGGAGGCGCGCAACGTCGCCACCAACCGGGCGCTGCTGACGGGCACCTTCGACCCGCAGGGCGCCCGCGCCACCTACTACTTCCAGTGGGGCACCCGCGCGAACCGCCTGGTCAACCGGACGCCGCGCGACACCCTCGCGCCGCGCAACGGCGTCACCGCCGTCGGCCGCACCGTGCCGCGCCTGCGGCCGGGCGTCCGCTACCACTTCCGGCTGGTCGTGGAGACGGACGGCAAGACGATCGCCGCCACGCCCCGGTCGTTCACGACGCGCCAGCCCGACCGGCTGCTGCTGAGCGCGCGCGCACCGCTCGCATGCCGCTTCGACATCGGGTACTGCAGCGTCACGCAGCTGTTCACCGTGGTCGTGCGCCTGCGCGACGGCGGCTCCGGGCGCACGGGGGCGATCCCCGGCGGCGGCGCGGGCACCAAGCTCCAGGTGCGCTGCGTCAGCGGGTGCCGGGTCAGCGGGACCATCCGGCTGCGCGGCCGGTCGCTGCTGAGCGCCAACGCGGCGCGCCTGTTCCGCGGCGTGCGGCTGCGCGCCGGCGCCGTCGTCGAGGTGCGTGCCACCCGGCCCGGCGCGGTGGGCGCCGTCTTCCGGGTGCGGCTGAACAACCGGCTCATCAAGTCGGAGCAGAGCTGCGAGCTGTCGGCCGCCGGGCGGCCCGTCCGGTGCGTGGGCACGTGAGGGCGGCCGTCCTGGCGGGCGCGGCGGTGATCGCCTGCGGGGCGGCCTTCGGGGTCGCCTACATGGGCGGCACCGCGACGGCTCCCGAGACGCAGGAGCAGCGCGGCCTCCGCACGCCGGAGGCCGCCGAGCTGCCGGCGCCCGTGATCGG
>DATMJR010000270.1:0-7764 GCA_035553775.1 Miltoncostaeaceae bacterium
ACCTGGGGGAGCTCGCTACGCCGTGAGCGCGTCGAGGTGCGCCAGCACCTCGTCCATCTGCACGCCGGCACGGCCGTGCAGCCGCACCGTGCAGCGGTCGTCGTAGGGGGTCTCGCTCTCGGTGAGGATCGCCAGGCGACCGCCGCGACCGAGCACGATGCCGGGCAGGCCGCTGACGGGCGCCACCAGCAGCGACGACCCGATCACCAGCATCACGTCGGCGCGCTCGGCGTGGTCGTAGGCGGCGCCGATCGCCTCCGCGGGCAGCTGCTCGCCGAACAGGATCACCGCGGTCTTCATCTGGAAGCCGCACTCCGTGCACCGGGGCACGCCGTCCGGGGCGGCGTCGGCGCGGGCGGTCAGCTCGTCGATCGACACCCGCGCGTCGCAGCGCAGGCACACGCCCCGGTCGAGGGCGCCGTGCACCTCGATCACGTCCGTGCTGCCGGCCTTGGCGTGCAGTCCGTCGATGTTCTGGGTGATGACGGCCTTCACGATGCCGCGGCGCTGCAGCTCGGCGAGCGCCCGGTGCGCGGGGTTCGGATCCACGCCCGAGAGGGCGTCGATGCGCGGGCGGTGGAACGACCAGAAGCGCGCCGGGTCGCTGAGGAAGGTCGTCATGCTGGCGACCTCCATCGGGTCGAAGCGCTCCCACATGCCGCCCTGCGAGCGGAAGTCGGGGATGCCGCTCTCGGTGGACGCCCCCGCCCCCGTGAGGACGACGGCGTGCTCGGCCTCCGCCAGCAGACGGGCGAGCGCCTCGGTGGTGTTCTGCATGGGGGAACTCTAGGGGCGGACCGCAGCCGCCTCGCGGCCGAACGCGGGGCGTATGGCGCGTTCGAAAGCCGGTCCGTCACCACCGCGGCTGACGCCTGGCCTGCCACTGAGCACAGCTCGCCATCCATAGCTCGCGGTCTCACGCTCTCCATCCACGCGTTCGCGGACCACAGGCGCCTCTGGGCCGTTTGCGGGGCGTATGGCGCGTCCGGGGAGCCGGTCCGTCACCACCGCGGCGGACGCCTGGCCTGCCACTGAGCACAGCTCGCCATCCATGGCTCGCGGTCTCACGCCATCCGTCCACGCGTTCGCCTACCCGGTCCTGGTCCGGCTCCCCTTCGGGTACCGATGGGCGATGGGACTTCCAATCGGCGGATTTCTGCGCTGCGGAGAATCAACAATCGGTACCCCCGGCGACCACCGGTCAGGACGGCACGCCAGACGCGTGGAGGGATAGTCCGACGTCACGAGCCAGGGATGGCGAGTTCGAGTCAGTGGCAGCGCAGCCGCACGGCGCGGTGGTGACGCAAGAGCCGACAGACGCGCCATACGCTGCGCCCCCGGCCGGGGAGCGGCTGTGGTCCGCTCCCTCTAGAGTCTGCCGGTGCCCGACTCCCGCATCGACGGACGTGCGGCCGACGCTCTGCGCCCCGTGCGCATCACCACCGGCTTCGTCCCCACCGCCCACGGCAGCGCCCTGATCGAGATGGGCGGCACCCGCGTCATCTGCACCGCCTCCGTCGAGGAGTCGGTGCCCGGCTGGCGGCGCGGCTCGGGCCTGGGATGGGTCACCGCCGAGTACGGGATGCTCCCGGCCTCCACCGGCGCCCGCAAGGCGCGCGACATCAGCCGCGGCAAGCTCGACGGGCGGTCCTCGGAGATCCAGCGGCTGATCGGCCGTGCGCTGCGCGCGGTGGTGAACCTGGAGGCCCTCGGCGAGCGCACGGTGTGGCTCGACTGCGACGTGCTCACCGCCGACGGCGGCACCCGCTGCGCGAGCATCTGCGGGGCGTACGTCGCGCTGGAGCACGCGGTCGCCGGCCTGCTGGCCGACGGGAAGCTGCGGGCGAACCCGCTGCACGAGCCGGTGGCGGCGGTGAGCGTCGGGGTGGTCGACGGCGTGCCGATGCTCGACCTCTGCTACGCGGAGGACAGCCGGGCCGACGCCGACGCCAACGTGGTGATGACCGCCTCCGACGGGATCGTGGAGGTGCAGGCGAGCGCCGAGGGGGCGCTGTTCGCGCGCGAGGTGCTCGACCGGCTGATGGACCTGGCGCACGGCGGCATCCGGCAGCTGCTGGAGGCCCAGCGGGCGGCGGGAGCCGCCGCGTGAGGGTGGTGCTGGCGACGGGCAACGCGCACAAGGCGGCCGAGCTGCGCCCGCTGCTGCCCGGGGCACGGGTGGACACGGCGCCCGCCGGCTTCGACCCGGAGGAGACCGGCACCACGCTGCTGCAGAACGCCCTCATCAAGGCCCGGGCGCTGCGCCCCGAGGCCGATCCCGGCGCGGTCGTGGTGGCCGACGACACCGGCCTCGCCGTGCACGCGCTCGACGGCCGCCCCGGCGTCTACAGCGCCCGCTACGCGGGCCCGGGGGCGACCTTCGACGACAACTGCCGCCTGCTGCTGCAGGAGATGCGCGGGGTGCGCGACCGCCGCGCGGCCTTCGTCTGCGTGCTGGTCGCGCTGCATGCCGACGGCGACATGGCCCTCGGCTGCGGGGTGCTGCCCGGGCGTATCACCGAGGAGCCGCGGGGGGAGCGGGGCTTCGGCTACGACCCGGTCTTCGTGCCCGAGGGCGACGAGCGGTCGCTCGCGGAGCTGACCACCGAGGAGAAGAACGCCCTGTCCCACCGAGGGCGGGCGGCGCGGCGGCTGGCGGCGGTGCTCGGTCTCGACGGGGAGCCCGAGGGGTGATCGAGATGCCCCCCTCGCGCATCGCCGGCTGGCTGGCGGGCACCGTGCTCGCCGGGTGGCTGGTCGTCTACAACGTCCTGCGCATCGGCGGCGACAACCCCGCCGCGGCGGCGCTGCCCGCGCTGGTGGTGGGGGGCGCGGCCGGCCTGGTGCTCTTCGCGGCCGGCTTCCTGCTGGTGCGGCGTCTGCACGCCGCCGGGCGCGTTGTGCGCGGCGCGCCGGAGCGGCGCGTCGTGTCGCGCGCGACGGCCGTGCGGCTCCTCGGTCCCATCGCGCTCGCCCTGTCCGCCGCCGCCGTGGTCGCGATCGCCGTCGCGGCGGGCATGACCGCCGACTACCTCGGCATCGAGGGCGACCGCCCGCGCTCGACGCTGCTGCTGATCGCCTGGAACGCGGTGTTCGGCGTCTGGCTCCTGGACGAGGCGCGGCGCGTCGTCGTCGCGCGGCGGGCGGCCGCCGCGCCGGTCCCGGTCGCGCCGTCCACCTCCGGGGGCTCCGCCGCCGCGGCCCCCCGGGTGCCCGTGGACGACCGCGAGGACTCCGTGTGGTTCGCGTGCCTGCTCACCGCGGTGCTTGCGGCGGTCGCGATGTCGCGGGACATCCTGCCGTCCGCGCAGGTGGTGCTGATCGTGATCGCGGGGCTGACGGCGGCGGTGGTGCACGGCGCCGGTTGGCGGCTGCGTGGCGGCGGCGGGGTGCCCCTGGGGATCCCGGTCGCCGTGGTGGTGGCGGCCGCGTGCCTGGTGCTGCCCACCCTGTGAGCGGCGAGGTGGTCCTGCCGTGCCCGCTGTGCGGGGCGGTCGCCCACCGCGGCGGGGAGCCGGAACCCGGGGCCTGCCCGGTGTGCGGGGCGGCCTTCGCCGGGGGTGAGGATCACCCGATCCCCGCCGCCGCGGCGGCGCTGGCGCTCTGGGACGTCACGGGGATCCCGGACCGGGCCCTGGCCGACGGGCTGTTCGCGCTGCTCCCGGGTGAGCCGCTCGCGCGTCGGGCGGCGATCGTGTCCGACCGGCGTGCCGGCTTCTACCGGTGGTGGGTGTTCGCCGCCGCGGGCGAGGACCGCCCCGCCCTGATGGCCGAGGTCGCCGCGCGCGCCCCGGCGCGGCGTCCGTGACGACCTAGAGGGTCCGCACCAGCATGGCGACGGCCTTCCGCCCGTCCGGGTCGGCACGGATCCCCGTGCGGCGGAAGCCCATGCGCGCGTGGAAGGCGAGGGAGGCGGGGTTGGGCGGGCGCACGTTGACCTCGCAGGTGAGCCGCCCCACGCCCGCGGCCCGGGCACGCGCGGTCAGCGCCGCGTACATCTGCCGGCCCGTGCCGCGCCGGCGGGCGTCGGCGGCGACCGCGATCCGGTCGATGTAGAGCATGTCCCGCCAGCGCGCGGACACCCAGCGGTAGTTCCGGCTGGCGTAGGGCAGGCCGGGCGGCAGCACGATCATCAGCGCATCGCGCGCGGGGGTGGTGACCGCCCACCAGGACCACTCGACCAGCTGCCGCAGGCCGTCCGCGTCCAGGTCGCCGACCGCCGGTGCCCAGGCCTGGTTCAGCGCGAGCACGGCCTCGAGATCGTCGGGCCGGATGTCGCGGAGGTCCTCGGGCACGCGCCGCACCCTGGCACACCGGTCGGCGCTCGTCACAGGGGAGTGCCAGAAATCGGGGGTCCCTTCCCCCTGCGGGCATGTTGTGGTTATCCTGCCGTTGGCACTCGCCCCGTGAGAGTGCCAACGCGTTCCGGGCCCGATGCCAGGGCGCGCCAAGACGCAAGGGGATCCAACTGGACCCGGGAGGTGTGTGCATGAACCTGAAGCCGCTGGGCGACCGCGTCCTCGTGAAGGCCGTGGAGCAGGAAGAGGTCACGGCGAGCGGCATCGTCCTCCCCGACACCGCGAAGGAGAAGCCGCAGCGCGGCAAGGTGCTCGCGGTGGGTGAGGGGCGTTACGTGGACGGCGAGCGGGTCCCGCTCGACGTCGCCGCCGGCGACACCGTCATCTACTCGAAGTACGGCGGGACCGAGATCAAGGTCGACGGCGAGGACCTGCTGATCCTCTCCGAGCACGACATCCTCGCAAAGGTCGAGGCCTAGGCCTCCCTGCCCCGCTGACCCGAAGTTCACGAGAGGAGCGAGGAGCCGAATGGCCAAGGAGATCCTTTTCCACGAGGACGCCCGCAAGGCGCTGGAGCGCGGTGTCAACGTGCTCGCCGACGCGGTGAAGGTAACGCTCGGCCCCAAGGGCCGGTACGTGGTGCTCGACAAGAAGTTCGGTGCTCCCACGATCACCAACGACGGCGTCACGATCGCCCGTGAGATCGAGGTCGACGACCCGTTCGAGAACCAGGGCGCGCAGCTGGTGCGCGAGGTCGCGACCGCGACCAACGACGTGGCCGGTGACGGCACCACCACCGCGACCCTGCTGGCGCAGGCGATCGTGCGCGAGGGCCTCCGGAACGTCGCCGCCGGCGCGAACCCGATGGGCCTGAAGCGCGGCATCGAGGCGGCCGTCGAGGCCATCGTCGAGTCGGTCAAGTCCGCCGCCAAGGAGGTCTCGGGCAAGGAGGACATCGCCCGGGTCGCCACCATCTCGGCGCGTGACCGGCAGATCGGCGACATCATCGCCGACGCCATCGAGAAGGTCGGCAAGGACGGCGTGGTGAACGTCGAGGAGGGCCAGACCTTCGGCATGGACCTCGACTTCACCGAGGGCATGCAGTTCGACCGTGGCTACATGTCGCCGTACATGATCACGGACCAGGACCGCATGGAGGCGGTGCTCGAGGACCCCTACATCCTCATCGCGAACGCCAAGATCAGCTCCGTCCAGGACCTGGTCCCGGTGCTCGAGCGGGTGATCCAGGGCGGCAAGCCCCTGCTGATCATCGCCGAGGACGTCGAGGGCGAGGCCCTCGCCACCCTCATCGTCAACAAGCTGCGCGGCACCTTCACCGGCATCGCCGTGAAGGCCCCGGGCTTCGGCGACCGCCGCAAGCGGATGCTCGAGGACATCGCGATCCTCACCGACGGTGAGGTCATCGCCGAGGAGATGGGCCTCAAGCTCGTCAACACGCAGGTCTCGCAGCTCGGCCGCGCCCGCAAGGTCGTGGTGGCCAAGGACACCACCACGATCATCGACGGCGCCGGCGACGCGGGTGCGATCCAGGGCCGGATCAAGCAGATCCGCCAGGAGATCGAGACGACGGACTCCGACTTCGACCGCGAGAAGCTGCAGGAGCGGCTGGCCAAGCTGGCCGGCGGCGTCGCGGTGGTCAAGGTCGGCGCCGCGACCGAGACCGAGATGAAGGAGAAGAAGCACCGCGTCGAGGACGCCCTCCAGGCGACCCGCGCCGCGCTCGAGGAGGGCATCGTCGCCGGTGGCGGCGTGGCCCTCGTCAACGCCATCCCGGCGCTCGACGGCCTGCAGCTGGAGGGCGACGAGGCGACCGGCGCGAGCATCGTGCGCCGCTCGCTCGAGGAGCCGCTGCGTCAGCTGGCCGACAACGCCGGGCTCGAGGGCTCGGTCGTGGTGGGCAAGGTGCGCGAGCTGCCGATCGGCCAGGGCCTCAACGTCGACACCGGCGAGTACGTCGACCTGGTCGCGGCCGGCATCATCGACCCGGCCATGGTGACCCGGTCGGCGCTGCAGAACGCCGCCTCGATCGCGAAGAACATCATCACGACCGAGGCGCTCGTCGTCGACAAGCCCGAGAAGGACGGCGGCATGGGCGGCGGCATGAGCCCGAACATGGGCGGCATGGGCGGCATGGGCGGGATGATGTAAGCCCACTCTCCCCTGGAGAGAGCGGTACCGGAGGGGGCCCCGTGGGGCCCCCTCCGTCGTTGCGGGTCCGCTCCGTGGGGGCGGCGTACAGTGGCGCCATGACGCCCGCCCGCGCCCCGTTGGCCCTCGCCCTGCGGCGGGCCCTGCTGGCCGGTGCCGGCCTGGCGGCCACGCTCGCGGCGCACGTGGTGGCGGGCGGCGGTCACGGGGTGGGCCGGGCGGCCCCCGTCGCCCTCGGCACCATCGTGTTCGCCGCGATGCTCCTGGGACCGCGACGGGCGGTGTTCGCGCCCCGCAGCGTCCCCGCGACGCTCGCGATCCTCCTCGCGCTGCAGGCCGTGGCCCACGCCGTCATGTGGGCCGCGCCATGGGCCGTCGGGCTCCCGGCGCACGCGCACGCGGCGCCGGTCACGTCGGCCGCCGTCCTGGTGCACCTGACGGCCGCGCTGCTGCTGGCCGTGATGGTGCGCCGCGTCGAGGTGGTGGTCGCGGCGGCGCTCGTGGCCGTGCGGGTGGTGCGCGCGTGGTTCGCCGCATCCCCGCGGGCCCGCACCCCGCGCACCCCCGCGCTCTCCGCCGTCCTCGGCCGTGCGGCCGCGGCCGCCCTGGAGGGCCGCCCGACCCGTGGACCTCCGGCGCCGGTCGCCTGACCGACCGACCCGGCGCGCCGCGCCGGGGACACGACGTGGAGGTTGACGATGACGACGCCGCGACGCGCCCGCGTCCGCTCCGCGCACGCGTGCCGTGCGCGCACCCCGCTCCGCCGTGCCGCCGTGCCGGCGGCCCTCGCCCTCGTGCTCGGGGGCACCGGGACGGCCCTCGCCCACTCCGAGGCGACGGGCACCCGTCCGGCCGACGGCGCGACGCTCGCCGCCGCGCCCGCCCAGGTGGTGGTGACCTACGGCGAACCCCTGCTGGAGGTCGTCTCCGGGGAGGTGACGGTGGCCGGCCGGCCGGTGTCGGGCCGGGCGCGGCTCGCCCCCGGTGACCGCCGACGGCTGGTGATCCCGTTGACGGACCACCCGGCGGGGGCCTACCGGGTGAGCTGGACGGTGGTGGGGCCCGACACGCACCGCGTCGCGGGGAGCGCGACGTTCACCGTGCGCGGGACGCCCATGCCGGCCACCCTGCGCCGCCTGCAGGCGCGGGTGCGGGACACGGGCGCGGCGATCGCGCAGGCGGCCACCGGGTGGGGCGAGGCCGAGGGCCGGTGAGGCCGGCGCGCCGCCGGCCCTGACTCCGGGCGCCGGGCGGACCGGGCCCCGCCACGGCCGACGGGGGCCGGTCCGCCCGGCGC
>DATMJR010000271.1:0-2115 GCA_035553775.1 Miltoncostaeaceae bacterium
GTCGCCGCCCCCGCAGGAGGCGGCGGCGATCGCCGCCGCCTCCTGCGGGGGCGGCGACGGGCGGACCTCGACGATCACAGCGGGATGTTCCCGTGCTTGCGCGCCGGCCGCTGGTCGCGCTTGGTCAGCGAGGCCTGGAGCGCGCGGATGAGCCAGGGGCGCGTCTCCTCCGGCTCGATGACGGCGTCCACGTAGCCCCGCTCCGCCGCGATGTACGGGTTCGCGAAGCGCTCCTTGTACTCCTCGACGAGCTCCGCGCGGCGGGTCGCCGGATCGCTGCCGTTGTCGGCCGCGGCCTCGATCTCGCGGCGGAAGACGATGTTGACCGCGCCCTCCGGGCCCATCACCGCGACCTCGGCCGTGGGCCAGGCCGCGTTGAAGTCGGCCCCCACGTGCTTGCTGCTCATCACGTCGTAGGCCCCGCCGTACGCCTTGCGCGTGATCACGGTCAGCTTGGGGACCGTGGCCTCGGCGTACGCGTACAGCAGCTTGGCCCCGTGCAGGATGATCCCGCCGTACTCCTGGGCCGTTCCGGGCAGGAACCCCGGCACGTCCACGAAGGTGACCAGGGGGATGTTGAAGGCGTCGCAGAAGCGGACGAAGCGGGCGGCCTTGATGGAGGCGTCGATGTCGAGGACGCCCGCGAGCGCCTTCGGCTGGTTGCCGACGACGCCGACGCTGTGACCGTCCAGGCGCGCGAACCCGATCACGATGTTCTGTGCGTAGAGCGGCGCGACCTCGAAGAAGTCGCCGTCGTCGACCACCAGCTCGATGACCCGGGTCATGTCATAGGGCTTGGCGGGCTGGTCGGGCACGATCGTCGCGAGCTCCGGCTCCATGCGGTCGGCCGGATCCCCCGTGACGACGCGGGGCGCCGTCTCGAGGTTGTTCTGGGGGATGAACGCGAGCAGCTCGCGCACCATCGCCAGGCACTCCTCCTCGGAGTCGACGGCGAAGTGCGCGACGCCCGAGCGGGTGGCGTGCGACTGCGCGCCGCCGAGCTCCTCCATGCTCACCTCCTCCCCGGTGACGGTCCTGATGACCTCCGGGCCGGTGATGAACATGTGGCTCGTCTCGCGGACCATGAAGATGAAGTCCGTGATGGCCGGGCTGTAGACCGCGCCGCCCGCGCAGGGCCCCATGATCACGGAGATCTGGGGCACCACCCCGCTGGCGCGCACGTTGCGGTAGAAGATGTCGGCGTAGCCGGCCAGTGAGACCACGCCCTCCTGGATGCGCGCCCCGCCGGAGTCGTTGAGACCGATCACCGGGCAGCCCATCTTCTGGGCGAGGTCCATGACCTTGACGATCTTCTCGGCGAAGACCTCGCCCAGGCTCCCGCCGAAGACGGTGAAGTCCTGGCTGAACACGAAGACGCGCCGGCCGTCGACCGTGCCGTGGCCCGTGACGACGCCGTCGCCCCATGGCCGGTTGGCGTCGAGGCCGAAGGCGTGTGCGCGGTGCCGCGTGAACATGTCGAGCTCGGTGAACGAGCCGGGATCGAGCAGCAGGTCGATGCGCTCGCGCGCCGTCAGCTTGCCCCGGGCGTGCTGGCGCTCGACGGCCTTCGCGCTGCCCGCGTGGACCGCCTCGTCGCGCAGCGCGCGCAGGCGCTCCCTCTTCTCCTCGACCGACATCGGCGCCGTCCTCGTCCGTCCGCGGGCCCGCGCTCCGCACGCGGCCGGTGGACGCCCGGAGGGCGCTCCCACGGCCCGCCGGAGCCGGGGCAGGCTACCAAAAGGCCCGCTCCCGCCCGGCTCAGATGCGCGGGGCGCCCGGTGGGCGCCCCGCGCGCGAACCGCTCAGACCCGGGCGGTCCGCTGCACCCGCACGGTGCCGTTCTTGGTCACCAGCACCGCGACCACCCGCACGGTGCCGCGCGGGTTGCCCGTGCGGACGCGCACGGTGCAGGTCACCTGGCGGTTGCCCACCGCGCGCGGCACCACACAGACGCCGATCCGCTTCTTGCCCCGGAACACCGAGACGGCGAGCCGCCCGGGGGCCTTCGGCGACACGGCGACGACGATGCGCCGGCCGAACCTCGCGACGGCGGGGGTCGACAGCCGGCCCGAGGCGGGGCGGCCCTGCGGCCGGCCCGTGGGCACGGTCGGCATG
>DATMJR010000272.1:0-6565 GCA_035553775.1 Miltoncostaeaceae bacterium
GGTCATGTCGGGCGGGACCCGGCTCAGCGCGAGCTGCGTGCTGGTCGCCTCGGGCGTGTCGTACCGGCACCTCGACGCGCCGGGCTTCGCCGACGTCACCGGGGCGGGCGTCTACTACGGGGCGGCGCTGACGGAGGCGCGCGCCTGCGCGGACCAGCACGTGGTGGTGATCGGCGGCGCGAACTCGGCCGGGCAGGCCGCCGTGTACTTCGCCGGATGGGCGCGGCGGGTGACCATGCTCGTGCGCGCGGAGTCCCTCGCGGCCTCCATGTCGCACTACCTCATCGCGCAGCTCGCCGCGCTGCCGAACGTGGTGGTGCGCACCGGCGCTCTGGCGGTGGCGGCGGAGGGCGAAGACGGCCGCCTGCGCGCCCTGCGCATCCGCGACGCCGAGGGCGAGTCGCGCGAGGAGGTCGACGCGTGCTTCGTGTTCATCGGCGCGGCGCCACGCACGGACTGGCTGAAGGGCGTAGTGGCGCGCGACGAGCGGGGCTTCATCCTCGCCGGCCTCGAGGTGCGCGAGCACGGCTGGCCGCTGAAGCGCGACCCGTTCGTGCTGGAGACGAGCGTTCCGGGGGTCTTCGTGGCCGGCGACGTCCGCGCGCGCTCGGTCAAGCGGGTGGCGAGCGCGGTGGGCGAGGGGTCGATGTCGGTCTCGCTCATCCACGAGTACCTGGCGGGCGCGTGACCGGCCCGGACCCCGCCGAGCTGCGCGGCGTCGACCTGTTCGAGGGGTTGGACGACGACGGCCTCGCGGCCTGGGCGGCGGCCGCGGAGGTGCACCGGGTCGCGGCGGGCCAGGTGGTGGTCGAGCAGGGCGAGCCGCCGCCCGGGCTGCAGCTGCTGCTGGAGGGCACGCTGCGGGCCGTGCTCGTGGAGGGCGACCGTCGCGAGCCGGTGGGCGAGCACCAGGCCCCCACGTGGATCGGCGCGATCCCGGTGCTCACCGGGGGCGTGTCCGGGGTCCGCATGGAGGCGGTCACCGACGCCCGGCTGGCGCTGGTGGTGCCCGACGACGTGGTCACCCTGGTCATGTCCCAGCGCCCCGTGTTCCTGCGGGTGATGCGGCAGGTGCGCCCCGTGTTCAGCCGGATCGCCTCGATGGAGCAGAACCGGGAGCGGCTCGCGTCGCTCGGCACCATGGCCGCGGGGCTCGCCCACGAGCTCAACAACCCGGCCGCCGCCGCCACCCGCGCCGCCGCCGAGCTGGCGGAGGCCCTCGACGTGCTCGGCTCCACCATCGGCCACTTCGTGGAGTCGGGGGTGGAGCGCGCCGAGGCCCACGAGCTGGTCGAGATGCAGCGGGCCGCGCTGGCCCAGGCGGCGGAGGCCGGCGTGCTCGGGGCCCTCGACGCCGCCGACGCCGAGGACGCGGTCGCCGACGCGCTCGACGACCTGGGGGTGCCCGACGGCTGGCGGCTGGCCGAGCCGCTGGCGCGCGCCGGCGTGGACGCCGCCTGGCTGGAGCGGGTGCAGCGCCTCGCCGGCCCGGCGACGGGCGCGGCCCTGGAGTGGGTGGCCGCGTCGCTCACCGCGCGCGGGCTGGCCGCCGAGATCGCCGACTCCACCCAGCGCATGAGCCGGCTGGTGGGCGCCGTCAAGACCTACGCCTACATGGACCGGGGCGAGCTCGTTGAGGTGGACCTTCACGAGGGGCTCGAGACGACGCTGGTCATCCTGGGGCACAAGCTCAAGCACACCGCCATCCGCGTGGAGCGCGCCTACGACCGGGACCTCCCGCCGGTCACGGTGCACGGCGCCGAGCTCAACCAGGTCTGGACCAACCTCATCGACAACGCGATCGACGCGATGGGCGAGGAGGGCGTGCTCGGCGTCACGACGCGCCGGGACGGCGACTGCGTGGAGGTGCACGTGGCCGACAGCGGCCCGGGGATCCCCGAGGACGTGCTGCCGCGGATCTTCGACCCCTTCTTCACGACCAAGGACGTCGGCCACGGCACCGGACTGGGCCTGGACACCGCCCGGCGCATCGTCGCCGACCGGCACCGCGGGTCGCTGTCGGTGGACTCGCGGCCCGGGCGGACCGTCTTCACCGTGCGCCTGCCGCTCGCCTGAGACCTGGGGCTCAGCCGCGGGCCGGCGCCCGGGGCCGCCCCTCGTCCGCCGGCCCGCCCATGCGGCGGACGAGCGCCGCCCGGTTGCGCACGCCGAGCTTCGCGTAGATCAGCGACAGGTGCCGTTCGACGGTCTTCTCCGACACGAACAGGCGCGCCGCCACGTCCTGGTTGCGCAGGCCCTCCGCCACGAGCAGGGCCACCTGCAGTTCCCGCGGAGTCAGCGCACGCACCTCGTCCGGGGCGGGCGCACGCCGGCGCACCCCGGACGCCGCCAGCTCGTCCCGCGCCTGCTGCGCCCAGGGTGCGGCGCCGAGGCGCTCGAACGTCGCCAGCGCCGCGGACAGCTGTGCCCGGGATTCCACCCGCCGGCGCGCGCGGCGCAGCCGCTCGCCGTACAGCAGTTGGGTGCGGGCGCGCTCGAACGGCATCTCCAGCTCGTCATGTACGGCGAGCGCCGTCCGGAAGGCGCCGTCGAAGTCCTCCGCCAGCAGGCCCCGGCACCGGTGCGTCACCGCCAGTCCCCAGCGGTCGCCCGTGCGCTGCGACTGCTCCGCCAGCGTCGCGAGGATCCGCCGCGCGTCGGGGGGGCGCCGCAGCCGCATGTAGGCCTCCACCAGGTCCGGCTGCCACATCACCACCCCCGGACGGCGCAGCCCCCGCTCCCGCGCAAAGTGCTCCAGGGGCTCGAGCACGGCGACGGCCTCGGCCCCGCGCCGGAAGCCGTTGGCGAGCAGCCCGAGGGCGGCCCGCACGTAGGCGAACAGGGAGCCGGCCCCCGCCGCGATGAACGGCTCAGCCTGCGCGACCAGGGCCCGCGTCGCGGCCTCCTCGCCCTGGCCGGCGCGGATCATCGCGAGGTTGCTGAGGGCGTATCCGACGGCGCCCAGCTGCCCCGTCGCCTCGAGCAGCGCGAGGGCCTCGTCACCGTGCGCCACCCCTTCGTCCCAGCGGCCCAGACGGAAGCGGATCTCCACCGACTGGGCGAGCGCCAGGGCGGTGAAGCCCACCGCGCCCGCCTCCCGCGCCCGGGCGACCCAGCCGTCGAGGCGCCGGCACGCCTCCGGCAGCCGTCCGGTCCAGGCGAGCGGGGTGGAGGCGATCGCCAGCAGGTGACCGGCCGGCGAGACCGGGTCCAGCGTGTCGGCGAGGACCTCGAACTGCACCATCGCCTCCGCGGCCGGGGCGGTGTCACCCGCCAGCACGTGGGCCGCCGCGAGGTAGGCGGTGACGTTCGGAGGGACGGGATCGCCCGGGGCGAGGGTGGCGCGGGCCTGGCGGGCCAGGCCGACCGCCTGGTCGCACCACCCGCCCATCGTCCGGGTCATGACCGCGTCGGCGAGCATCGCGGCGGCGAGCGGGCGGTCGACCCCCTGCACCCGCTCGGCCTCACGCACGAGGAAGGCCATGACGGCGTCCAGGGGCTCCACCAGCAGGGCGGCCATCCCCCGCGCCTGCGCCACCCGGCCGCGCAGCGTCCCCTCGGTGACCTCGAGCGCGCCGTCGAGCAGCCGCAGGGCATCGAGCGGACGGCCGGCGCCGAAGGCGGCGTACCCGGCCGAGAGCAGGCGGGCTCCCTGCGCGCCGGAGTCGGCCGACACCTGCGCCGCGCGCTCGAGCAGGTCCACCGCGGCGGCGTAGGCGGTCCGGCCCAGCGCCCGCCCCGCCGCCTCCTCGAGCGCCCGGGCGACGTCCTCGTCGGGGCCCACGGCGGCCGCCCCCAGGTGGCGCCCGCGCGCCTCGACGTCACCGGCGCCGTCCAGAGCCGCGGCCAGATCCCGGTGGGCTGCGCGGCGCTCCCCCGGGGACGCGGCCAGGCGCACGACCTCACGGAACAGGGGGTGGCGGAAGCCCGGCGCTGCGCGGGCGAGCACCCCCGCATCGACCGCGGGCCCGAGGACCCCGTGATCCTGCCCGCGGATGCCGAGCGCCCGGCGCAGCACGTCGTCGCGCCCCTCGTCCTCCAGCGCCACCCGCAGCAGGGCCTCGCGGGTCGCGCGCGGCAGATCGGCCACCGTCGCGGCGAACGACCCCAGCAGCGGGTCGCCTCCCCGGGTCGGCGCGTCGGCGGGATCGGGACGCCGGGCGAGTTCGGTGAGCGCGAGCGGGTTGCCGGCCGCCAGGGCGAGGACCCGCCGGCGGATCCCTTCGTCCAGTCCGGGGCAGGCCCGCGTGAGCACCTCGGCCGCCTCCACTGCGTCGAGGGGCCCCAGGGCGAGGTGGTCTCCCTCCACGGCGTCGATCCACCCGGGCACCGGCGGACGGGTGGCGACGACCAGGCCCACCGCGTCGTCGGCCAGGCGGGGCATCGCGAAGGCGAGGGCCTCCGCGGTCGGCGCGTCGAGCCAGTGCGCGTCGTCCACGACCACGAGCAGCGGCCCCTCCGCGACGACGCGGGTGAGCAGGGTGACAAGGCCCACATAGGCCGCGAAACGGTCCGCGGCGACGGGCGGCCCCAGCCCCAGCGCCGCCCGCAGCGCGTCGAGGCCCGCGCCCGTGTGCTCCTCCAGGGTCACCCGCAGCGGGGCGAGCAGCTGCGAGAGGCCGGCGAACGGGAGCTGCGCCTCGGCGTCCACCGCCGCCACCCGCAGCGCCCGGACGCTTAGGCCGTGCGCGGAGTCGCTCACGTGCTGCAGTAGCGTCGTCTTGCCGATGCCGGGGTCGCCCACCATCACGACGGTGGCGCACGATCCGTCGCGCACCGTGCCGACGGCCGCCGCGAGGACCCCCAGCTCGTGGTCGCGGCCGATGATCGCCATACCCGGCGACGCTATGGCGGGTGTCGCGCGCCGCGCAACGCCCCGCGACCGGCGCCCCGGCCGGCGGGTGTCCGCGACCCGCCCTCAGCCGCCCCGCAGCAGCGCGAAGGCCACGATGGCGGCCAGGTGGATCCCGGTGACGATCCCCACCGTCAGCCGCATGTAGGCGAAGCGCACGCAGAACCCCCTAGACCAGCTCGAACTGCTCCATCTCGATGCCCGCGGCCGGCACGCCCATCTCCAGCAGCGCCCCGCGGGCGGCCTCCATCATCGGCGGCGGGCCGCAGATGAAGAACCGCCGGCCCCGGGGCTCGCCGACCGCCTCCTGCAGGATCTCCCGGTCCACGAACCCCGACGGCCCGTCCCAGCCCTCCGGCGCCTCCTGCGGCACCATCACCACGCGCAGGTCCAGTCGCCCCGCGAGCTCCTCGATCTCCTCGCGGAACGTCGCCGCCTCCAGGTCGGACACCGCGTAGACCAGCACGTGGGGCCGGCGGTCCCCCTCGTCGGCCAGGGAGCGCAGGATGCTCATGATCGGCGTGACGCCGATCCCGCCGGCGATCAGCACGTAGCCGGACGCCCACCCGTGCCGCTCGCGGATGAACACGCCCCGCGGGCCATCCAGGTAGGCGCGTGTGCCCGGCGCGATCTCCCCCACCGTGGTCGTGAAGTCGCCGGCCTCCTTGATCGTCATCTCGACCCGCTCCGGGTGGCGCGCGCTGGAGGAGAACGAGAAGGGGTGCTCGCGCAGCCCGTACGGCGAGTCACCCACGGTCAGCCAGGCGAACTGCCCCGCCCGGAAGCGCATGCCCCGGTGCCCCTCGGGCTCCAGCACGAGCGTCCAGGAGTCGCCCCGCTCGCGGCGCACCTCGCTGACCCGCCACGGGCGCCGCCACATCAGCGCCGGCTTCACCACGCGGGTCCACAGGATGCTCGCCACCACGAGGCCCACCAGCACGAGCCACAGGGCCCGCTTCCACGGCAGGTCGAGGTAGTGCCCGACCCCCAGCGCGTGCCCCAGCGCCAGCGCGAGCACGCCGACCGCGAGGATGCCGTGGACCAGCCGCCACGTCTCGTACCCCAGGCGCAGCCGCTGCCGCCACAGCGACGAGACCACGATCACCACCAGCAGCAGCAGCGCGGCGACCGCCATGCGCGCGCGCCACGGCGCCTCCACGGGGTTCAGCAGCGACCGGGTCTCGGGCCGCTCGATGAACAGCACGATCGGGTGGGCCACGAGCAGGACCACGGCCAGCAGGGAGACCTCGCGGTGCATGCGCAGGATCACGTCGATGCCGTAGGGCGCGCTGATCCTGCGGAACCGGGCCGTGATCAGGAACTGCACGGCGAGCATCGCCATGCCCACGAACCCGGCCGCCACCGACAGCTCGGTCCAGAAGCTGCGCCCCTCCGGCGCGCGCACCGCCATCACGGCGAGCGGCGAGAGCGTCGCCACGAGGTACAGACCCACCCACAGCACGGCGCGCCCCCGCGCCCCCAGGATCTCGCGGGGCGTGACGGGCGGCTCGTACGGCGGCGGCCCGGTGGGCTCCCCGGGCGCGGGCGCGGTCAGCCGGCGCCGCGCGGCACCGCCCGTGGCGATGCCGCCGGCGGCCCGCACCCTGCTCCCGTCGCCGTCCATCGCGGGATGGGTGCCCGCGAGGTGCGGGCGGAAACGAGGTCCCCGGGGCGCCGGGGTGCGCGGAACTGGGGTGCGTCACCCACTCCCCG
>DATMJR010000273.1:0-3781 GCA_035553775.1 Miltoncostaeaceae bacterium
CGGACGGGGCGGGCCCCCCGCTCGGGGGGACCCGCCCCGTCGGGCTGGTCGCGCCGGTCGCCGCCGGCGGGCCGGGGGCGCCGGTGCCGCGTGGCGACGGGTCCGTCACGGGGGCGTCCGGGCGCCGGTCGTCGCCGGTCAGGCGGCCGGCGTGTCGCTCGTGGCAGCCTGCGCGTCCTGGCGCGCGGCGTCGGCCGGGAGCGCGGCCTTCGCGGTGGCCACCAGCGCGCGGAAGGCGCCGGGGTCGTTGACCGCGAGCTCGGCGAGGACCTTGCGGTCCACCTCGACGCCGGCGGCCTTGAGCCCCTGCATGAAGCGGTTGTAGGTCACGCCCTCGGCGCGGGAGGCGGCGTTGATGCGGGTGATCCACAGCTGCCGGAAGTCGCCCTTCCGCTTCTTGCGGTCGCGGTAGGCGTAGGTCATCGAGTGGAGGACCTGCTCCTTGGCCTTGCGGTACAGCCGCGAGCGCTGCCCGCGGTAGCCGCTGGCGCGCTCGAGGACGACCCGGCGCTTCTTCTGGGCGTTGACCGCCCGCTTGACGCGTGCCACTGGGGTGCACCTGTCCTTGTCGGGGCGCCGTCGGGGGCGCCACGGGGTGTGTCGGCACCGGGAGCGGTGCCGCGGGGTCGGGGGCCGGCTCCGGGGGCTGCCCCCGGTCGGCGCCGCCGGGCCTAGAGGCCGAGCAGCTTCTTGATCTTCTTGGCGTCGGCCGGGGCCGTCTCGACCTCGTTCTTCAGGCGCCGGGTCCGGGTGCTCGGCTTGTGCTCGAGCAGGTGGTTGCGGTTGGCGCGGCGCCGCATGATCTTGCCGGAGCCGGTGATGCGGAACCGCTTGCCGGAGCCGCTGTGGGTCTTGTTCTTGGGCACTGTCGTCGTCCTCGTCCGCCCGCGCGAGCGCCGGCTGTCGTCCCCGCCGGGCGCGCCGGGCGCGCGCGACGGGCCGCGCCCCGGCCGGGGCGCGGTGGTCGTCGGGGACTCAGGCGTGGGCGGGCTGCTCCGCGGGCTCGTCCGCGGTCCGCTGGGCCTCGTCCTTCTGGCTGCCGCTCGCGCGGGCCGCCTGGGCCTGCTGCGCGCGGTTCTTGTGCGGGGCCATGACCATGATCATGTTGCGGCCGTCCTGCTTCGGCGAGGACTCGACGAAGCCCAGCTCCTGCACGTCGTCGGCGAGCCGCCGCAGCAGGTTGAAGCCGAGCTCCGGGCGCGACTGCTCCCGCCCGCGGAACATGATGGTGATCTTGACCTTGTCCCCGGCCTTGAGGAACCGCACCACGTGACCCTTCTTGGTCTCGTAGTCGTGCGGGTCGATCTTGGGCCGGAGCTTCATCTCCTTGATGATGGTCTGCGTCTGGTTCTTCCGGGCCTCGCGCGCCTTCTGCGCGGACTCGTACTTGAACTTGCCGTAGTCCATCAGCTTGCAGACCGGCGGCCGGGCCATGGGCGCGACCTCGACGAGGTCGAGGTCGCTGTCCTGGGCCAGGCGCAGGGCCGAGTCCACGCTGACGATGCCGACCTGCTCGCCGTTGGGGCCGACGAGCCGGACCTCGGGCACGCGGATCCGGTCGTTGATGCGCGGTTCGGTGCTGATGGGGCCTCCCTGGGCTGTCCGGTGGGTCTGTGCCGTGCGGTGGTGCGGGGTCCTGCGGACGGGCGGACGTCCCCTGCAACGGTCTGCCGCGTCGCCGCCTTCCCCGCCCCGCCGGCCCCGACACGACAGAGGGCCCCGCGCGACGCGCACGCGGGGCCCCTCACCGGGCGGCGGCGCTCCCTCGCGGGCGCACCGCACCGGCCCGCACCGCCTGCGCGGTCCGGACCTGACCGGACCCGGCGCGCCCGGGGGCGGCTCGGGTGGGGGCGGGGCCCCGCTTGCGCCGTCCCGGTCACCCCGCCGCGCCTCGCGGCGCCGCCGTGGTGCCCTCCCCGCCTCGCGGCGGGCCGGGTCGGTCCGCCCGCACGCGGCGGGCGGGTCCTCCCGGGACGGGTGGTCTGCCGTGGCAGGCTACCACCCGTGGACTCACCGACGCAGGACGGCCCGGGCGGGCAGGACTACACCCGCGACATCGCCGAGGTCCCCGCGGTGGAGGTGATCAGTGCGGCGGCCGTGCACCTCATGAGCGCGGCCGCCGTCAAGGTCGGGCTGGCCGAGGAGGGCGAGCGGTACACCGACCTCGACGAGGCGCGGCGGCTCATCACCGCGCTCGCGGGCCTGGTGACGGCGAGCAGCGAGTACCTGGGCTACCACGCCGCCCCGCTCCGGGACGGCCTGCAGTCGCTGCAGCGGGCGTTCCGCGAGGCGAGCCCGGTCCCCGACGCGCCCGGTGCCGGACCCGGGGAGCGGTTCACCGGCCCCGTGCGCTGAGCCGCCCTGCGCGCCGACGCGTCGGCGGGCTGACCCCGCGGCGCTGACCGGCGGCCCCGCCGTCACCGCCCGAGCGGCAGCGGCGCCACCAGCGCGGCGGCCTCGGCGCGCTGGGCGCGCCCGAGGACGAGGACGTCGAGCGTCCCCCCGCCCCCCGCGGACCCGCCGGTCCCGTCGAGCCGCGGGCCGAGGGCGCGGCGCAGCCGCTCCGCCAGGGCCGCGACCTCCGGCGGGGTGAGCCGGCGGGCGGGGACCAGCGCGGCCGTCAGGGCCGCCGGCTCGTCGCCGACCCCCGCGTCGAGCAGGTACGCCTCGGCCACGTCCCGCTCCCCCGCGAGCGCGGCCGCGAGCGCGGCGACGAGGTCGGCGGGGGGCGGCTCCGCCGGTGGCGCCAGGCGCAGCCCGCCCGGCACCTCCCGCGCGGACAGCGGCGCCGCGGCCCCGCGGGCGTCGACGACCGGGACGTGTCCGTCCGCCAGGGCCGCGAGCGCGGCCCCCGCGACGGGGAAGCCCGCCCCGCCCGGCTCGAGGACCACGGCGGCGTGCCCCCCCTCGCGGGCCGCCTGGCACGCCTCGCGACCGCTCACCGGGACCGGCCGGGCCTCGCCGCGCCACTGCGCGAGCGTGGCCGTCGACAGGAACGCCGGGAGCGCCGTCGCGCCGCTCGGCGCCACCAGGGTGAGCACGGACATCTCGGAGTGCTTCTCGGCCCGCAGGCCGGTCGCCGCGGCCGTCGTCGCCTCCCGCAGCGCGGCGACGACGGGGACGACGAGCCGGGCGTCCCGCAGGGCGGCGAGCACGCGGCCGGTGGTGCCCGGCCCGGGCGTCGACGCCCAGGCCGCGAGCGCCCCGGCCAGCGCCGGGTCCGCCTCGCCGGGGTCCCCCGCCGCCCGGGGCCCGCGGGTCCGCGGGGCCGCCGGCGGCTCGGGCGGCGCCGGTGTGCCGGGAGCGCTCACGCGGCGGGGGCGCCGTGGGCGCGGTGCAGCGCGGCCACCCCGGCGGCGGCCTGCCGCGCCCGTTCGCCGTCGGAGCCCTGGACGGCGAGCGCGGAGACGGTCTCGTCGTCGTGGAGGTGGAGCACCAGCCACGGCGCGCCCTCGTCGAGCCGGACGGCCCGCACCACGCCCCAGGGCAGGTGGCGCCAGCCCCCGACGTTGCGCACGCGGACGCCGCCGGCGTCGGCGACGAGCCGCGGGCGGGTGAGCAGGAGCAGGGCCGCGCCGCAGGCCCACCCGAAGACCGCGATCGCGACCCGGTCCCCGGTCCCGAACGCCGTCGAGTCGCCGATCCCGGCGTTGACCTGCCCCGCGCCGGCGGACCCCCCCTCGAGCGCGATCCCGAGCGCCGTCGTCCTCGCGCTCGGCTCGACGGTGCTCGGGATCGCGCTCGAGGGGGGGTCCGCCGGCGCGGGGCAGGTCAACGCCGG
>DATMJR010000274.1:0-7762 GCA_035553775.1 Miltoncostaeaceae bacterium
GCCCCCGCCGACCTGGTGGTGCTCGACGCCGCCGGGCGCCTGCGGCTCAGCCTTCGGGCGGGACGGGCGCTGCGGGGGTCGCCGCGGGACCTGCCGGTGGGCTGATCCCCGCCGTGGAGGATGGCGCACGGCCGTAGACGTCGGGGCGGCGGTGCCGCAGGGCGGGCAGCCGGGTGCGGACGTCGTCCTGCGCGCGGAGGTCCAGGTCGGCGAGGGCGACGCCCTCCCCGTCGCCGGCCTGGGCCAGCACCACGCCCCAGGGGTCGATGATCATGCTGCGTCCGTGCGAGCGGGCTCCCGTCGCGTGGCGACCCACCTGGTCGGCGGCCAGGACGAACGCCTGGTTCTCGATGGCGCGGGCGCGCAGCAGCACCTCCCAGTGGTCCGGGCCGGTGGCGGCGGTGAACGCCGACGGCACCGCCAGCACGCGCGCGCCGGCGAGCGTCAGGGCGCGGTACACCTCCGGGAACCGGAGGTCGTAGCAGACGCTCATCCCCACCGGCACGCCCGCCAGCAGGGCCCACGTCAGGGCGTCCCCGGGGCTCGCCTCGTCCGACTCCCGGTACGCCCGGCCGCCCACCTCCACGTCGAACATGTGCACCTTGCGGTAGACCGCGACCACCTCGCCGGCCGGATCGAAGGCGACGCTGGTGTTGGCCGGCGGCCGGCCGTCCGGGAGCCGCTCCCCCACCGAGCCGGCGACGAGCCACAGGCCGAGCTCCCGCGCCCACCCCGCGGCGGCCCGCAGGGACGGTCCGTCCCGGTCCTCGGCCGCCGCCAGCGTCCCCGCCCGGTCGTGCACCCCGTTCCAGCGCTCGGGCAGCACGACGAGTTGCGCGCCGAGCGCCGCCGCCCGGCGCACCAGGCGGCCGGCCGTCTCCCGGTTGGCGACCGGGTCGGCGCCCGCCGTGAGCTGCACCACGGCGGCGCGGACCGGGGCCGGGGGGCCGCCGCTATAGTCGGCGGAGGGCTTCCTGACCGGAGGGGTGGACATGTCGGCGGAGATTCTGTCGCGGATCGAGGACGTGCTCGACCAGATCCGGCCCGCGCTGCACAGCGACGGGGGGGACGTCGAGCTCGTCGAGTTCGACGAGGAGGGTTTCGTGCACCTGCAGATGCACGGTGCCTGCGGGGGCTGCCCGATGTCCACCGCGACACTCACGCTGGGCATCGAGGCGGAGCTGCGCCGTCAGGTGCCCGAGGTCGAGGGCGTCATCACCGTCTGATTCCGCTACCATCCCCGGGCCTCCGGGGTGTGGCGCAGCTTGGTAGCGCGCTCCGTTCGGGTCGGAGAGGTCCCCGGTTCAAATCCGGGCACCCCGATGCTCCACCGCTGAGGACGACGGCCGGTCCCGTCCGGGTCCGGCCGTCGTCGTCGCGGCCCCCCGCCCGCCTCGCCGTAACGGCCGCGGAGGCGTCCGGGTCCCCGTGGAGCGGCGGAGGGGCTTTTTCGCCCCTTCATGTCGCACGGTTGTGACATTCGGCGCAGCCGTTGTAGCGTCGGACACCTCCTGTCCTGCGGGTTCCACCGGGCATCGCCGTGGCCACCTCCATCCGTCCATCCCATCCGCACCCGGCCCCCGTGCCCCCGCACGGCGCGCGGCGGGTGGTGCGCGAGCACCCCTGGGCGGGCGAGATGGCGATCTTCGCCATGGCGCTCCTCGTCTACCAGCTGTCGCGGGCGCTGGTGATCGGCGACGCGCGGGACGCGTTCGAGAACGCGGCCGGGCTGATCCGCTGGGAGCAGAGCAGCGGGCTCTTCGTCGAGCTGAGCATCCAGCAGTGGCTGCTCAACCACCTGGAGCTCACGGCGGCCCTCAACTGGTTCTACATGTACGGCCACTGGACCGTGACCCCGCTGTTCTTCGTGTGGCTCTACCGGCGCCGGCGCCGGCTCTACCCGTACGTGCGCAACGCCTTCCTGGCGGCGAACGGCATCGCGCTGGTGGTGTTCATGCTGTTCCCGGTCGCGCCGCCGCGGCTGGTGAACGGGAGCGGCTTCGTGGACACGCTGCGGGGGGTCAGTGACATCGACCTCCACGGGGGCGCGTTCTCGGGCTGGTTCAACCCGCATGCGGCGGTGCCCTCGATGCACTTCGGCTACGCGTTCATGATCGGCGTCGTGGCGTGCCTGCTGCTCCGCTCGTGGCCGCTGCGGCTGGTGGCGCTCGCCTACCCGGCGCTCGTCTTCCTGACGATCACGGGGACGGCCAACCACTACGTGGTGGACAGCCTCGCCGGGGGCCTGGTCATCGCCGCCGGCTTCGTCGCGGTCCAGGCGTGGACCGAGGTCCGCGCGCGGCTGCGCCCGGCCGACGCGGGCCGGCGGGCGGCCGGGCTCACGCCGCGCTGACCCCCGCAGGGGGGCCGCCGGGTCGCCGGCGGCCGTCCCTCTCCGGGACGTCCCGGAGGTCCCGGGGCGCCACCCACCGGTTCTGGTGGTTCCGCCACGACGGCGGACCCGGAAACCCTCGCTCCGTCCGAGATCCACGGTTGAATGCCCGCCGATGCGGCGGCTACCCTCATGTGCATGTCAGCACAACCCGTCGGAGCGTCTCCGCCCTAGGTCGACGAGCCGGCGGGGCCACGGACCCGCACCGCGCGACGCGCTGGCCGGGTCGTGCGGGGTGGGTTCCTGCGACCATGCAGGAGGTTCCATTGGCGGTTCACCTCACCCCCGACGAACTCTCCGACGCGCTCGGCCTGTCGCGCAAGGAGGTGGTCAAGCTCTGCGTGCAGGAGGCCGTGCCGATCTACCAGGGCCGGATCGACAAGACCCTGTTCATGAGCTCCATGCAGGCCGCGGGGAGGCGACTCCCCGAGGGCGCGCGGGACGACCTGGCGGTGCACCAGCCCGCGGCGTAGGCGGGGCGTCGCGGGGGCCGGGCCGTCCGTTCGGTCCCCGCCGCACCTCCCGGGGTGCCCTCGCACTCGCACTGGCCGCCGCGGCGGCCGCCTCCCTGGCGCCCGCCGCCTCCGCGGCCCCCAACCGGGTGCAGCGCACGCTGGACACCTGGACCGCCCGCCACCCCGGCACGGGCGCGCTCGTCTGGCGCGTCACGCCCGAGGGCGCGACCGTGATCGCCTCCCATCGCGCCGAACGGCCGTACCTGCCGGCCTCGACGATGAAGATCGCGACCGGGGCCGGCGCCCTGCTCGCGCTCGGCCCGGACCACCGCTTCACCACCCGCCTGCTGATGGCGCCCGGCGCCGTGCGCCAGGGGAGCGTGCTGCGCGGCACCTTCTACCTCCAGGGCGGCGGGGATCCGGTGCTGTCCACCCGGGGCTACGCCCGGCGCTATCTCGGAGGGCGTGGCGGCGGCGTCGCCGACCTCGTCGCGCCGCTGCGTCGTCGCGGCGTGCGCGCCGTGCGCGGCCCCCTGGTCGCCGACGAGGGCGTGTTCGACTCCCGGCGCACCGGACTGCAGTGGCGCTCCCACTACGCGGCCTACTCGCCGCCGCTCTCCGGCCTGGCGATCAACCAGAACCACGTGGGCGACGTGCGCCGCCGGTACGTCGCCGACCCCCCGCGGGCCGCCGCCCAGCGCTTCCGGACGCTCATGGGACGCAACGGCGTGCGCCACACCGGCGCCGCCCGGACGGGCCGGACCCCCGCCGACGCGCTGACCATCGGCACCGTGTCGTCGCCGCCGCTGGGGGAGATCCTGCGGCTGATGAACCCCTCCAGCGACAACTTCGTCGCCGAGATGCTGCGCAAGGACGTGGGCGCGTTCGCGGGTGCGGGGGGGACCACGGCCGAGGGCAACCGGGTCACGACCCTTCTCCTGTCCGACCGCGGGATGCTGGCGCCGGGCGACCGACTGGTGGACGGGTCGGGCCTGTCCCGGGCCAACCGGCTCTCGGCGGCGACCCTGGTGCGCATCCTCGCGGCCGCCGAGCGGGAGCCCGAGTGGGGACGGGCGCTGGTGCGGTCGCTGCCGCGCGGCGGCGAGGGCACGTTGGTGCGCCGGTTCCGGGCGGCGGGCCTCCGCACCCGGGTGCGCGGCAAGACCGGATACATCAACGGGGTGTCCTCGCTGGCCGGCGTCGCCGTCAGCCCCTCCGGTGAGCGGTACGTGTTCGCGTTCCTGATGAACGACTGGGACATCGCGGGCGCCCGGCAGACGCAGGACGCCGTGATCACCCAGCTCGCGCGGGGACGCGCCGACACCGTCGTCGGCACGCCCGTCCCGCCGGTGGTCCCCGGCGGCGCCCCCGTGGTGCCGGCGTCGCACACCTCCCGGACGCCCGCCGTGCGGGCGCCGGCCCTCTTCTAGGTCGCGTCGCCCGTCTCCGCGGCCGCGCGCCGCGGCACCGGGACCGTGCCGTCGAGGATCGCGGCGAGATCGGCGGCGTCGGCCACGGGGACCCCCAGCCGCTCGGCCTTGGCGAGCTTGGAGCCGGCGCCGGGCCCCGCGACCACCAGGTCGGTCCTCGCGCTCACCGAGTCCGTCGCCCGGCCGCCGGCGGCCACCACCGCGCGGCGCGCCTCGTCGCGCGTGAGGTCGGGCACCGTTCCGGTGACGACCACGCTCAGCCCGGTGAGGGGGCCCTCGCCGGGCGCCTGACCGGCCTCGCCCTCGGTCGTCACGCCGGCCTCGCGCAGTCGCAGCAGGGCGCGCCGGTTATCCTCGGACGACAGGTGCTCGGCGATCGACTCGGCCACCACCGGGCCGACGCCCTCCGCCCGGGCGAGCTCCTCCGGCGAGGCGGCCAGCAGCGCGTCCAGGGAGGGGGCGACGTCGGCGATGGCGCGGGCGGTGATCTCGCCCACGTGGCGTATCCCCAGCGCGTAGATCACCCGCGGCCACCCCCGGTCGCGGCTGGCATCGATCGCGCGCAGCAGGTTCCGGGTTGAGGTCTCCTTGAAGCCCTCGAGCGCCACGATCTCGGCCTCGTGCGCGTGCAGGGCGTAGATGTCGGCCACGTCGCGCACCAGCCCGGCGTCGTGGAGCTTGGCGACCGTCTTCTCGCCCAGCCCCTCGATGTCCATGGCGCCGCGCGAGGCGAAGTGCTGGATGGTCTGCAGGATCTGGGCCGGGCACGAGCGGTTGGGGCAGCGCATCTGCACCTCGCCCGGGGGCTGCACGACCGGCGTGGCGCAGGCGGGGCAGCGGTCGGGCATCGCGAACGGGCGCTCCTCGCCCGTGCGCTCCTGCACCAGGGGCGCGACCACCTGCGGGATGACGTCCCCCGCCCGCTGCACCACCACCCGGTCGCCGATGCGCAGGTCCTTCCGGGCGATGTCGTCCTGGTTGTGGAGCGTCGCCTGCCTCACCACCACCCCGCCGACCTCCACCGGGTCCATCTGGGCGAACGGCACCAGCGCCCCGGTGCGGCCGACGTTGATGCCGATTCCGCGCAGGGTGGTCGTCGCGGTGGTGGGGGCGAACTTGTAGGCGACCGCCCAGCGGGGGGCCCGCCCGACGGCGCCGAGCGCCGCCTGCAGCGCGCGGCGGTCGATCTTGACGACGGCGCCGTCGATGTCGAAGTCGAGGGCGGCCCGCCGCTCCTCCCAGCGGGCGCACGCGGCGACGGCCTCGTCGACGTCGTCGACCACGGCGATGTCCGGGTGCACCGGGAACCCGGCCGCGCGCAGCCAGGCGAGCACCTCGGGCTGCGACTCCGCCGCCACCCCCTCCGCGGCCCCCAGGGAGTAGCACCAGATCGACAGCGGGCGCTCCGCCGTGACCCGCGGGTCGAGCTGGCGCAGGCTCCCCGCCGCCGCGTTGCGCGGGTTGGCGAACGTCGCGAGACCCGCGCGGGCGCGGGACGCGTTGAAGTCGGCGAAGGCGCCCAGTGGCAGGTACACCTCTCCGCGCACCTCCACCCGGGCGGGTGCGGGGACGTCCGCGCGCAGGCGCAGGGGGATCGCGCGCACCGTGCGCAGGTTGGCGGTGACGTCCTCCCCGACGGCGCCGTCGCCGCGGGTCGCCCCGCGCACGAGGACCCCGTCCTCGTACGTGAGCGACACGGCCAGGCCGTCGATCTTCGGCTCGACGACCAGCCGGAACGGCTCCTCCCCGAGGCCGACCGCCGCCAGGGCGTCCCGGGCGCGGCGATGCCAGTCGCGCAGCTCGTCGGGACCCCGCGCGTTGGCCAGGCTCAGCATCGGCACCAGGTGCCGGACCGGGGCGAACTGCCCCGAGGGGGCGCCCCCCACGCGCTGGGTGGGGGAGTCGGGCGTTCGCAGCGCCGGGTCGGCCTCCTCCAGCGCCTGCAGCTCGCGCATCCACGCGTCGTAGACCGCGTCGTCCACCGACGGGTCGTCGAGCACGTGGTACCGGTGGTTCGCCTCGTCGATCAGGCGCCGCAGCTCCGCGGCGCGCGCGGGCGGGTCGGCGCTCATGCCGCGGGCAGCAGCAGCGCCCCGAGCTCGTCGACGCTCTCGGCCACGAGGTCCGGGCGCTCGGCGTCCAGCAGCGGGCGCGCGAAGAAGCCCCAGGTCACCGCGACGGTCGCGACTCCCGCCGCGCGGCCGGCGCGGATGTCGAAGGGGGCGTCGCCCACGTAGCAGGCCGACCCGGGGGCCGCGCCCAGGGCGTCCAGCGCGTGCAGCACGGGACCCGGGTGCGGCTTGTGCTCGGTGCTGTCGTCGGACGTCACGACCACGTCGAACAGGTGCGCCAGCGGCAGGCTCGCCCAGGCCAGCTCCACCGCGTCGCGCGACTTGGAGGTGACGATCCCGAGCGCCACCCCGGCCTCCCGCAGCCCCGCCAGCAGCGGCTCCATGCCCGGGTAGGGCAGCAGCAGCGCGGCGGTGTTGGCGTGGTTCCACGTGCGGTAGACCCGGTAGAGCTCGTCCGCGTGGGCCGGGGAGAACACCTGCATCTGCTCCAGCAGCGGACGGCCGACGTTGCGGACCAGCCGCTCGTCGTCCCACTCCTCGCCGAGGACCTCGCGCACCGCGTGCCGGTGCGACTCGCGGATGAGCGCGACCGAGTCGATCACGGTGCCGTCCAGATCGAGCAGCACCGTGCCGAACGGCGGGGTGCTCACCCCGTCCCGCCGGGCGTCGGCGGGGCTGCCAGACCCGTGGCGAGCAGGCCGGCGAGGACGTCCAGCGACCCCTCGTCGGTGAGGCGGAAGTGCAGCGGCGTCACCGAGATCTCCCCGTCCTCGAGGGCGGCGAAGTCGGTGCCCGGCTCGGGGTGGAAGCCCGCGTCGGTCCCGTAGATCGTGTAGCGCCGGCGCGTCCCCTCGGTCGCGTGCAGCTCGAGCCGGTCGTTGTAGATGCGCCGCCCCAGGCGGGTGACGCGGGCACGGGGAGGGTCGTGGGCGGGGCGCCCGGGGGCGTTGACGTTGAGCAGCACGTCCGGGGGGAACCCGCCGCCGGCCGCCAGGGGCACCAGCGACGCGGCGAACTCGGCCACCGCGGCGAAGTCGTACCGGCGCCCCTCCCAGCGGGTGCCCGGGTCGGAGACGGCGTCGGCCGACACGGCGATCGCGGGCCAGCCCAGGAGCACGCCCTCCAGCGCCGCCGCCACCGTGCCCGAGTAGGTGATGTCGTCTCCCAGGTTGGGGCCCAGGTTGATGCCGCTGACCACGATGTCGGGCACGTCGCCGAGCAGCCCGAGCATCGCGAACCGCACGCAGTCCACCGGGGTGCCGTCCGTGGCGAACGCGGGCGAGCCGTCCTCCAGCCGCACCTCGTCCACGTGCAGCGGCGAGTGGATCGTGATCCCGCGGGCGATCGCGCTGCGGTTGCGGTCGGGGGCGATCACGCTGACCCGGCCGACCCGCTCGCACGCCCGCTTGAGCG
>DATMJR010000275.1:0-4786 GCA_035553775.1 Miltoncostaeaceae bacterium
AGCAATGCACCCCCTGCCGCCCGCCGCGGCCGGGCACCGCGCGGCGGCCGCGGCGGGCGGCAGGGGGTGCATTGCTAGCATCGGATCCCGTGATCACCGTGACCCTCCCGGACGGGGCCCGGCTCGAGCTCTCCGAGGGGGCCACGGGTCGCGACGCCGCCGCCGCCATCGGACCCGGCCTGGCCAAGGCCGCCGTCGCCGTCCTGGTGGACGGCGAGATCCAGGACCTCGCGCTCCCGCTGCCCGACGGCGCCGCGATCGCCGTGGTGACGGCCAAGAGCCCCGAGTACCTCTATCCGATGCGCCACACCGCCGCGCACGTGATGGCCGAGGCGGTGCAGAACCTGTTCCCGGGGGCGCGCTTCGGCTTCGGCCCGCCGATCGAGGACGGCTTCTACTACGACTTCGAGCTCGACCGGCCGCTCACCGAGGACGACTTCCCCGCGATCGAGGCCGAGGTGCGCCGCATCGCCAAGGACCGGGCCGCGATGACGCGCTCGGTCATGTCGATCGACGACGCCCGCACCTTCTTCGCCGAGCGCGGCCAGACCTACAAGGTCGACCAGGTCGACGAGCTCGCCCGCCAGGGGGAGACGAGCGTCTCCCTGTACCGGCAGCGCGACTTCGTGGACCTGTGCCGCGGCCCGCACGTGCCCGACACCGGCCGCATCGGCAAGGTCAAGCTGATGTCCGTGGCCGGCGCCTACTGGCGCGGCAGTGAGAAGAATCCGATGCTCACGCGGGTCTACGCGACGTCGTTCCCCTCGCAGGAGGAGCTCGACGCGCACCTGGAGCGCCTGGAGCTGGCCCGCGCCCGCGACCACCGCCGCGTCGGCCGCGACCTCGAGCTGTTCCACTTCGACGAGGCCGGCCCCGGCTTCCCGTTCTTCCTGCCCCGCGGCATGACCGTCGTCAACGGCATCCAGGCGGCCGTGCGCCAGGAGCTCGACCGCATGGGCTACCAGGAGATCCGCACGCCGATCCTGCTCTCGGACGAGCTGTGGAAGATCAGCGGTCACTGGGACCACTACCAGGACAACATGTACTTCACGGAGGTCGACGAGCAGCGCTTCGCCGTGAAGCCCATGAACTGCCCGGGCGCGTGCCTGGTGTACCGCAGCCGCCGCCACTCCTACCGCGACCTGCCCCTGCGTCTCGCCGAGTTCGGCCACGTGCACCGGCACGAGCTGTCGGGGGTGCTGCACGGCCTGTTCCGGGTGCGCGCCTTCACCCAGGACGACGCGCACATCTACTGCCGGCTCGACCAGATCCGCGACGAGGTCCAGGCCGTGCTGGGCATGATCGAGCGCTTCTACGCCCGCTTCGGGTTCGCCGACGTGCGCCTCAAGCTCGCCACCCGGCCCGAGAAGGCGGCGGGCACCACCGAGATGTGGGACCGCGCGGAGGAGGCCCTGCGCGAGGCGCTGGAGGGGCGGGCGTACGAGCTCAAGGAGGGCGACGGGGCCTTCTACGGGCCCAAGATCGACTTCCACGTCACGGACGTGATGGGCCGCTCGTGGCAGCTCGGCACCTGCCAGCTCGACTTCTCGATGCCCGAGCGCTTCGACCTGCGCTACACGTCGGAGAACGACACGGAGGAGCGGCCGGTGATGATCCACCGCGCCGTCACCGGGTCGATCGAGCGGTTCCTCGGCGTGCTGATCGAGAACTGCGGCGGCGACTTCCCGTTCTGGCTGGCGCCGGAGCAGGCCCGGGTGATCCCCGTCGCCGACCGCCACGCCGAGTACGCCCGCGGCGTGCGCGACGCGCTCGCCCAGGCCGGCCTGCGCGTCACGGTGGACGCGCGCAGTGAGTCGATGGGACGCCGCATCCGCGACGGCGAGCTCTGGAAGGTGCCGTACCTGCTCATCGTGGGCGACCGGGAGAGCGCCTCCGGCACCGTCTCCGTCCGGGCCCGCCACGGCGCCGACGAGGGCTCCCGTCCCGTCGAGGAGCTCGCGCGGGAGATGGCCGGGGCGGCCCTCGGGGCGGTGCCCGCCTGAGCGGAGGCGGCGGGCCCGCGGGCCCTCGGCGCCGGGTCCCCGCGGGCCTCTGCGACACGTGCGCGCACCAGCGCCTGGTGCCCACCCGTCGCGCCGTGTTCTCGATGTGCGGGCGGGCGGCGACCGACGCGCGCTTCCCGCGCTACCCGCCCCTGCCGGTGGGCCGCTGCATCGAGTGGGAGGGGCGCCCGCCGGGCCCGGGCGCACGCTGACGGGCCCGCCCGAGTCCGCCGATACGATGCACCCATGAACCCCGTGGCCCTCCGCAACGCGGCGATCATCTTCGGCGTCGCGGCGCTCGCGCTGGTGTCGGAGTCGGCGTTCGGCAGCACGGCACTGGGCCTCAACCGCATCATCCTGGTGCTGTTCGTGGCCGCCATCGCCTACGCCGCCTACCGCTACTTCAAGGGCAACGAGCTCGCCTGGTACGTCATCCCGGCCTGGCAGCGGCGCGTGCTCCTGGTGTGCGGCGTGGCCCTGCTGGCGCTGCTGCTGGTCGGATTCCCGCTGCTGGGCCCGGTCATCACCCCGCTCGGCGTCATCGCGCTGATGGCGGCGCTGGTGCTGGCCATCGTCTGGATCGTGCGGGAGAGCCGCCGCTTCCGCTAGCGGGGCGCGACGCGGCCCGGGGACCACCCCGCGGCCTGACACACCCGTCACCTCCCCGGCGCACCGCGTCACCCCTCCGCGCGCCGGCCGCTCCTAGCGTCCCGGGCATGTCGCGCCAGGGCAGCCGGGGCCAGTCCGCCGTCGAGACGCTCGCCGTCGTGCCCGCGCTGGTGCTGCTGGCGCTCGCCGCCTGGTGGCTCGTGGCGGGTGCGGCCATGTGGCTGCAGGCGGGGTCGGCGGCGCGGGTCGCTGCGCGCGCCGCTGCGGTCGAGCCCGCCGGCGCCGTCGCCGCCGGGGCCGCGCCCCAGGAGGGGGTGCTGCGCGTCCGCGCACACCGGGGCACCGACGGCGTGGGCCGGGCGCGGGCCGAGCGCACGCTGCCGGGGCCCTGGGGCCCGGGGCGCATCGTCGTGCGCGTGGACGCCGAGGCCGCGGGACGGTGACCCGCCGCGCCGGCAGGGGGAGACGGGCGGGCGCCCGCTCAGGCGGACAGGCGGCGCTCGAGGTGCTGGCCTGCGTCCCGGTGGTGCTGGCGGCCGCGCTCGTCGCCTGGCAGCTCACCGCGCTGCTGTGGGCGGCCGTGCGGGCCGAGGAGGCGGTCCGCCGTGCCGCGCTCGACGCGTCGGCGGGGGCGGCGACGCCGGTGACGGTGACGGGCACCATGCCCGTGCCCGGCCCGCTGGGGCGCGGCCTGGTGGTCACCGTGCGGGCGCGGGTGTGGGCGCCGTGAGCCCGCGCGACCGCCCGCGGGCGGCGGGTCGGAGGCGGGCGGCGTGCGCCGGCCAGGCGCTGCTGCCGACGCTCGCGCTCGCCCTGCTGGTGCTGCTCGGTGCGGGCGCGCTGACGGTGGTCGGCGCCGGGCACGTGGCGGGGGCACGCGCCCAGCGGGTGGCCGACCTGGCCGCCCTGTCGGCGGTGCGCGTGGTGCTCGGGCGCCCCGACGCCGCCGTCGCTGCGGGCGACCGGCGGGCGGTGGGCGCGCGCATCCGGCGCGTGCTGGCGCCCGTGCTGGCCGACGATCGCGCCCGCCTGGAGTCGCTGGACCTCGGCGACGGCCCCGGCCCGCCGTCCCAGGTCCGGCTCACGGTCGCCGTGCCGGGTCCCATGGGCACCGTCGCCCGCGCGGAGGCTCGTGCCGGCCTGCACGTCGAGGGCGCCGGCGCGGGGATCCGGGGCTGGGCGCGCGGCGGCGGCTACTCGGGCCCGCTCGTGTACCGGGACGGCAAGCCCATCTGCCCCGCGGTCGCCGCCGCCTTCGATCTCATGGATCTCGCCGCCCGGTCCGACGGCATCGACCTGGTGGTGGTCAGCGGCTTCCGCAGCGATGCCGAGCAGGCGGTCCTGTTCGCGCGCCACCCCGACCCCCGGTGGGTCGCGCCGCCCGGGCACAGCCGCCACCGCGACGCGACCGAGCTCGATCTCGGCATCGGCCGGCCGGCATGGCGCTGGCTGGCCGCCAACGCCGGCCGCTTCGGCTTCGTGCTGCGCTACTCGTGGGAGCCGTGGCACTACGGCTTCGCCGCCGGCTGCGGTGCGTCCCCGGCCGCGGCGCGGGGGCCCGTCGTCCAGGCGCGCCCCGCCGGGGCGCGCCGCACGGGCCGTGGCCGGCGCGCGCTGTGGGGTGATGCTCGTCCCGCGGCCGGCGCGCCGGGCGCGGCGTCGGCCGCCGCCGGCACCGGCGCCGGGCTGCCGGGGTGGGTGCCCGCGGGTTACCGCGGGCTCATCGCTACGTCGGCGCAGGCCCACGGCGTGCCCCCGATCCTGCTGGCGGCGCTGCTGCAGGCCGAGAGCGGCTTCCGGCCCGACGCCGTCAGCCCCGTGGGCGCGCAGGGCATCGCCCAGTTCATGCCCGCCACCGCCGCCGGCATGGGCCTGCGCAACCCGTTCGACCCGGCCCAGGCGATCCCCGCGGCGGCGCGCCTGCTGGGCGGGCACCTGCGCCGGTTCGGGTCCGTGCCGCTGGCCCTGGCGGCCTACAACGCCGGCCCGGGCGCGGTGGAGCGCTACGGAGGCGTGCCGCCTTACCGGGAGACCCAAGGGTACGTCGCGCGCATCACCGCGCTGGCCGGCGGTGCGGCGGCCCCGCCCGCCGTGGGGGCCGGGTGGGGCGTGCGTGCGGTGCTGCTGCCCCTGGACGACGCCGAGGGGGCCTGACGAGCGATCGGGTGGAGGCC
>DATMJR010000276.1:0-5901 GCA_035553775.1 Miltoncostaeaceae bacterium
GGTGGGGCATGGGGTCCTCCTCGGATCGGCCGGCGGACCCTCCGCGCGGCCGTCCCCGTCAGGATGCCAGGCCGGCGCCGCCCCGCGACGGGACCCGGCGCCGGGCCGCTGCCCGGCCGGCCGCTACGGGCGCGAGGGCGCCGGCCGCGGGACCGGCTCCAGCTCGACGACCCCGGCGAACCGCTGGTGGGCGAGCGCCAGCAGCGCCGCGGCCAGCGTCACGACCAGGGCCAGGACCTGCGTGGTGAGGCTGAAGGCGAGCGCGGACGCCGCCGGCACCCCGTGGGCGGCGGCCAGGGCCGGCACCAGCAGCGCCTCGCGGGCGCCGACCCCGCCGGGCGCGAGCGGGAGCAGCCCGGCGAGCTGGGTGACGGCGAAGACCAGCAGCGCCGCCTCGGCGGGCACGCCGAACGCCGCCAGCAGCACGGCGAAGGCGGCCACACGGGCCGCCACGGCCGCGACACCCAGCACCACGGCCAGGCGCATCTCCGCGGGCCGCCGCAGCCCGCCGAGGCCGGTGCCGAGGCCCGCCAGGGCGCGCCGTGCGCCGGCGGGCAGGCGCGCCAGCAGCCGGTCGCCGTGCAGGCGGTGCACGAGCAGCAGCACGAGCACGGCGGCGCCCACGGCGACGGCGGCCGTGGTCCGCAGCCCGGAGATGGCGGGGGGCAGCGGTGCCGCGACCAGGATCGCGAACACCACGGCGCCGGTCACCACGCCGTCGAGCGCCTTGTAGGCGGCGAGCGCGCCCACCACGCGCCAGGTGCCGGCGCGGGCGCCGCCGGGGTGACGGCGCACCAGCGCCACCCGCGCGGCCTCGCCGAGGGAAGCGGGCGTGAGCTCGCAGGCCGCGCGGCTCAGCCAGTGCAGGCTCAGCACGTGCCCCCACCCGATGCCGCGCACGCCGCCCGCGTGCTGACAGCGGCCCCACATCAGGCCGGACAGGCTCTGGGCGAGGGCGAACAGCAGACCCGCGGCGATCAGCAGGTCGACGTCCGCCCGTGCGAGGGCCGCGGCCGTGGCTCCCACGTCGACCGTGCGCGCGGTCAGCAGCGCGCCCAGACCGAGCAGCACCACCCCGAGGGCGAGCAGCACCGGCCGGCGGCGGAACAGGCGCGCGCGGGCGCGCGGGGCGTGTGAAGTCGACGCGATGGCGGGAGGGGTGGCCGGCGCGGGCAGGGGAGCCGCACCGCACGAGCAGGCTAACGGAGCGGCGCGTGCATGCGGACTACCCACGGCCGATGCATCCCACGCCCCATTGGAGGTAGGGAGCGCCCCGGATGCGCCGACGGCGGTCGGGAGGCCACGATCGGATCCGTCCCCCCCGGAGGAGCCGTGCTCGCCGAGAACACCAGGCGGACGCACCCGAGCGGCACCGTCGAGCGCCTGAACGCCGCCTGGCTGCGGCTCTCCGGGCTGCTGGTGGAGATCGGCCTCGTGGCGGCGTTCGCGCTCGCCTACTTCGGCATCCGCGGGCTCACGCAGGGCAGCCAGGACCAGGCGTTCGCCAACGCCCACAGCCTGGTCGACCTGGAGCGGGCGCTCGGCATCCTCTGGGAGGAGGGCGTGCAGGGGGCGATCGTCGACCACCCCCGCCTGGTCACCCTCGCCAACTGGATCTACATCTACGGGCACTGGCCGGTCATCGTCACGGCGATGGTGGTCCTGTACCTGCGGTGCCCGCCGCACTACGTGCGACTGCGCAACGCGGTGTTCCTGTCGGGGGTGATCGGGATGGCGTTCTTCGCGCTGCTGCCGATGGCGCCGCCCCGCCTGGGGGTGCTGGACGTGGTGGACAGCGTGTCGGAGCGGTCGCAGGGCTACCGGGCCCTGCAGCCGCCCTCGCTCACCAACCCCTACGCGGCGATGCCGAGCCTGCACATGGGCTGGAACCTGCTGGTGGGGCTCGTGCTGTGGCAGGCGACCCGCCGGGCCACGCTCCGCGTGGTCGCCGTGGCGATGCCGGTCGCGATGGCCTGGGCGGTGGTGGCGACCGCCAACCACTACGTGCTGGACGTGGTGGTGGGCGTCCTCGTGGCGGTGATGGGTTACGTGCTGGCGCTGGTGCTCGCCCCGGTGATGCCGCGCGCCGGGCGTCTGCGGAGGGCGGGCCACTGACGCCACGCGTGGTCGCGCACCGCGCCGGCAACGACCCGGGCGCCCTGCGCGAGGCGCTCGCGCTGGGCGCCCACATCGTGGAGCTCGACCTGCACCTGCGGCGCGGGCGGCTGGAGGTGCGTCACGCCAAGAGCGTCCTGGGCTCGCCCGTGCTGTGGGAGCGCTGGTGGCTGGAGGACGGCCTGCGCCGGCCGGCCGCGCTCGGCGAGGTGCTGGACGCGATCGCGTCCGCTCCGGCGCCGCCCGTCGCGATGCTCGACCTGAAGGGCGCCGACCCCCGCATGCCCGGCGCCGTGCGGCGTGCGCTCGACGCCCGTGCGCGCCCGGCGCCGGTGATGGTGTGCGGCCGCGTCTGGCGCAACCTGGCCCCCTTGGCGGGGCTGCCGGGGGTCACCGTGGTGCACTCCGCGGGCTCCCCGCGTCAGCTGCGGGCGCTGCTGCGCCGCTTCGCGGAGGGCGGTGCGGGGTTGGAGGGGGTGTCGGTCAAGCGGACGCTGCTCGACGCGGCCACCGTCGGCGCGCTGCGGCGTCGCACCGACCTCGTGATGACCTGGCCGGTGGACGACGCCCGGCAGGCCGAGGCGCTCGCCGGATGGGGGGTCACGGCACTGATCACCGATCACGCCGCGCCGCTCGTCGCCTGGGCCGGCGCGCACCCGGCCGCAGGGCCGCCCGCCTGAGCTCGGCGCCCAGCCGCCGGGACGGGCAGGATGCGCCCCGACCAGACAGGAGGACCACATGGACATGTCCCTGGCCGAGGCCGTGCTGCAGGGCTACGCGGAGGACGCCGGCGTCGAGCCCGAGGACGACCTGCTCGCCCGCCTGGAGAAGACGCCCCCGCCGGCGCTGCGGCGCCTGCGTCGCCTGGACGCCGAGATCCTCGAGCTGTGCGGTGTCGCCCCGCTGGCCCTCGGCCACGGCCTGGTGACGCTTCTCGAGACCGGCGTCACCGACGACGGCCTCGTCGACCGTGACGGCGCCTGGGACCAGGTCGGCGCCGCCGCCCAGGGCGACCCGGAGGAGCCCGAGGTGACGCAGGCGCGCCTGCTGGAGCTTGCGCACCGTGTCCTCGGCCTCCCCGCGGGCTGCACAGACTGCCGCGATGCGCTGTCTCAGGCTGGAGTCGAGGGTGAGGAGGAGGACGAGGAGGGCGATCCCCACGCCCATGCCGAGGGCCCGGACCTCCTTGGGGCGGTGTACGACACGCACGCGGCCGACCTCGACACGTGGGAGCACCAGGTGGCGCGGCGCATCGCCGAGGAGGCCGCCGACGCGCTCGCCGAAGTGGGGGGCTTCGAACTGCTGCACGAACTGATGGGGCACGCGCAGGTGCCGGGCATGGGCGGCGACCGCCGCGCCCAGGCGCATGCCGCTCAGCACGTGGGGTTCGGGATCTGCCTGGGTGCGGCCGGCGTGCAGGGCGTACGCGCCGCCCTCGGGGGGCTCGGCATCGCGGGGGGCGTGGCCGCGCGCATGGAGGAGGCCGAGCGGCGGGCCGCCGAGGAGGGCGCGGTTCTCGGCACCGTGATCGCCTCGGTGGTGGTGGACGAGACCGCGCAGCGCGTCGTGGCCGCCCTGGATGCCGCCCCACCGTCCGGTCCGCCCTCCGGCCCCGCCCGGGCCCGGCGGCGCCGGCGCTGAAACGCTCCGCCGGGCCCGGGGTCGATTCCCCCGGCCGGGCGACTCAACTCGGCCGTCCCGCTGCCGATGGCGGGGGCGCGCGAGCGGTGCCGGTCCCCCGACCCGTCGATCGCGCGGCCCCGCCCGCGGGGCCCCGGCTCGTCGAACTCCGGACAAGGAACCCATGACCCGCACCGTTCGCGCCCTGGCGCTCGCCCTCTCCGCCGCCGCCGTGGGCGCCGTCGCCGCCTCCCCCGCCGCAGCGATCCCGATCCGCAACTTCCAGGTCTCGGACAACGGCTCGGTGACGCGATTCAGCGCCACCCTCGTGTCGCCGGCCAACGCGCGCTCATGCATCGCCAACGTGCGCGCGGTGATGGGCTTCCCGGGTCAGGACGGCAGCGCGCCGCGCATCATCAAGGCGCTCGGCAATCACCGCATCAACGTCTGCGCCGAGGGACGGCGCGGCGTCACCACCGGACGGGTGCGCGGGCAGTTCCCCACCGCGAACCTGAAGCGGCCCTACCAGTACAACGTGTGCATCCGCGCCACCCAGGTGCTGCGCAACGGCAACAACTCGAGCCACTTCGTCTGCAAGCCGGTGTACCTGCTCTATTAGCCGCCGCCCGCCGGCCGGGGCGCTGTCCGGGCCCCGGCCGCGCCGCCCGGCGTCACTCCAGGTAGGCGGCGTCCGCCTCCACGGGCGGTCCGCATCGGTCCAGCAGGTCCGCGGGGACCCGCAGGCCGCTGTCGCCCGTCGTGGTCGCGACGTCCCCGATCAGCGCGGCCGGGATCTGCACCGAGAACACGACCCCGTCCTCGTCGTCCGGGGGACGGGTGGCCACGTCCACCATGCCGCCGTGCGCGACGGCGCGGAAGCCGCCCTGGCGGATGCTGAGCGCGTCCTCGTAGGGCGCGCTCATGAACACGCGCACCCGGGCCTCCTGTGGGCGACCGCCCTGTGCCCGGGGATCCGTGTGCACCGTGCCCTGGTCCGTGTTCACGTCCACGACCATGTGCGTGACCGGGATCTCGTAGTTCGCGCGCGCCCGTTCCACCAGGTGCCGCTCCAGCCACAGCGAGCGGTCGGGCGGGTGCGTCACCAGCACCACCTCGTCGGGCGCGAAGCGGCGGACGGCGTCGTCGAGCGCCTGCTGCGGGCTCGCGTCGCCCAGCTCGCCGCGCACCTCGAGCCCCGCCTCCACGAGGGCGGCCTCCGTGCGCTCCAGCCGCGCCTCCGCCTGCGCGCGGGCCTCCATCTCGCGGGAGGTCAGGAAGTGGTCCAGCCACCCCCGGTGCAGCACGGGGGCCACCACCAGCACCTGCGCATCGGAGTCTGCGCGGCGCAGCACCTCCTCGACGACTCGCGGGCTTGCGACCGTCTCGTTGGCGAGCACGAGCAGGCGTCGGGCCATTGCGCCACCTCCGGATGTGCGGTGACGCGAACCTAGCGCGGGCGCCGGGGCGCGCTCAATGGTGCCTGCGCCCCCTCGGTCCCGCGGGCCGCCGGGGCGTCTCCACCCCGGCGGCCGCGCCGCCCTACCCTTGCGTCGAGCCGGTGACGTCCTCGGACGAGCCGCCGCCGACGCGCCGGCGCGAGGTCGTCAGGACGTATGCCACGCCGACCACGGCGACCACGGCCGCCACGATCCACAGCACCGGCGCGATGAGCCCGGCGATCACCAGGGCCACGACCGCCACGATCAGCAGGAGCCATCCGCCCACTGTGCGCCTCCCCCATCAGGGTCCATTACGCAGCAGAGGTGCCCCCTCCGGCCGGGGCGCAACCACGCAGGCGCCGGGGCGTCCGTTCTTCCCCGCATGACCGCGCGGCCCGGAGGTTCCCGTCGCCCACGCCGGCGCGCCCCGGCCCGGTCCTCGCCGCGCCCCGGCTGCCATGCCCGGCGAGTCGTGCGCCCGCTCCCGCCGACCCTCACCCCGCCCGGCCGCCTCAGCCGCCCCTGCGCACCACCAGTACCGACGACTCCGCCCGGTGCGCGACGCGCTCCGACACGCTCCCCAGCGATGCGATGCCCGTGACGCCGCGGGCGCCCACCACCAGCAGGTCCGCCGTCGCCGCCACCTCCACCAGGGCGTCGACCGCCCGCTCCGTGCGCACCTCGGCGGCCAGCGGCGCGGCCAGCCGCGCCAGGGCGTCCTGGGCCA
>DATMJR010000277.1:0-6858 GCA_035553775.1 Miltoncostaeaceae bacterium
GCCGGGGACCGGCCGCCCCCCACGCCGAGCGCGTTCGGCCCCCCGGCACCCACCGCGGCGATCAGCGGCAGCTGCAGCCAGACGACCACGGTGATCAGCCGGTGGCGGGCCCAGAAGGCCGCATCCGGCAGCGAGCCGCCGTGCGGCAGGGCCTGGACGAGGCGCCGGAGCGGGCGCGCGAGGTGGTCCCTGACCGCCACCGCGGGGGGACGGCGGGCGGCGCGCGCGATGTCGTCGGAGACGGTCATCGAGACCCGCCCATCGGCGCATGGCGCGCACCCCTGAACCCCCGCGAGGCGGCCCTTGCAGAAAGCTCACACCCGGTCGCGCCGCGCGGCCGAGAACGCCGGTGACGGCCCGCCCCGCGGGCCGTCACCGTGCGCGGGACCTACATGCCCCAGCGCTTGACGCGGACCTTCTCGGGGTTCTCGCCCCGGCGCATCAGGTCCGCCGCCTCCGCCTCCGCGATCGTCGGCGTCGGGGCGGGGGTCGTCTGCCGGGCGTCGATCGCCCGGCGGGCCTCCTCCCAGTAACCGCTGCGCTCGTAGTGGCGGTAGATCTCCTGCTCCCGCTCCGGCGTCAGCTCGGCGTCGTCGTCGAGCGTGGGCGAGTTCCGGATCTGGTCCTTCGTGTACGGGACGATGAGGGTCAGGTTCTTGCCGCCCCGGTCCTCGAAGTCCACGTCATCGATCGGCACGAGGCCGCTCGACCGGCCGGTCCAGCCCGTCTTGACCTCCAGGTACCGGACGTATTCGGCGTTGGAGTCCAGGTACACGTCCGAGACCTCGCCCAGCTTCTCGCCGGAGCGGTCGCAGACGTCGGCCCCCTTGAGGCGCGAGAGCGACGGCAGGCGGGTCGACTCGGAGTACCCCTCGGGCCCGATCGACGCGTTCGGGTCTCCCTCCGCGTCGCCCGGTGACGAGGACTCGACCTCGCCGTCCTGGACGGTGCCCCGCCAGGAGCCGCTCGCCTCATCGCGCGACTCGATCATCTCCCGGAAGCGCTCCAGGTCGCCCTTCACCCGCCGGCGGGCGAGGCCGAGGGCGTCCCCCGCCTGCTCCAGGGCGCCCTGCGGGTCGTGCTGCATGTGCACGATGACCCGCGTCAAATCGTCGCCGAGCGACTCGAAGCGCACGTCCCCCGTGTTCTGGAAGCCCCCGGTGGAGCGCCACGCGATGTGCTGGTCCGGGATCTGACTCGTGATCTCCGCGTCCCACTCCTGGGTGCGGCCGGCGATCTCCGCCGCCCAGTGCAGATGGGTGTCGTCGATCTGCCGCACCTCCCGCACCCCCTCCATGAAGCGCGGGAACTGCTCGAACTGGGTCCACTGGTCGTATGCCACGCGGACCGGGACCTTCACGTCGACGGTCTCCGTGATCTCCGCCATCGTCATCCCTCCCTTCGTCGGGTACGAGCCCCCGGCTACACGGCGCCGGCGCGCGCGCGGCCGTCGCCCTCGGTGTCCCGGGGACGGGCGAACAGGACGCCGAGGCCGACCATGCCGACCGCCAGGGCCAGGTGCAGCCAGTTGTCGGCCCGGTTCAGCGAGATGAAGTTCGCGGTGGAGTCCAGGTCGATCGCGAGGCCGTACAGCCACACCACGGCGTAGATGATCCCGCCGCCGATCAGATAGGTGACGGCGGACGAATGCGTCCTCGCCATGAAGATGCCGACGGCGAAGAGCAGGTGCACGATGTTGTGCAGCACGTTCACCTGGAAGATGCCGAGCAGCTCTGCACCGCTGTCATGGCCGGCGAACGTCATGTCGCCGTAGTTCGTGGTGATCCCGGGGATGAAGCCGAGGATCCCGACCAGCAGGAACACGACCCCGACGACCAGTGCGGCCGTCTGGGCCATCGTGCGGCTCTGCGCGCGCGCTGTCATGTGCGGTCCTCCGTGAGGGTGTTGGGGGCGTCAGTGGCGCCTACCTCCCCCCCGGGGCGGGGAAACCCGCACCGTTGCCGCACGCCGCGCGCCGCGGCCGCCGGGGGGCGGCCGCGGCGGGGCTGGATCAGGCCGGCGGCTGCGTCGCGAAGGGCACCCGGATGTCGACGGGGGTGCCCGTGCTGCTGGTCAGGATCGAGAAGGTCGCCGCGTCGCCGGGACCCGACTGCACGGCGTTGCAGTACGACTGGAGGGTGCCGTCGAGCGACTGCCCGTTGATGGCGACGATGTAGGACGGCTTCGGGAAGTTCACCTGCGCCGCGGGCGACCCGGGCACGATGTTGTCCACGAAGAGGCCCGGGCGCTGCGGCAGGTTGGGCTGATCCGAGGGGTCCGGCACGAAGTCGAGGCCCAGCCCGGTCCAGAACAGCGAGCGCCCGGCCGCCAGGCTCGGGACGACCTCACGGACGCGGTCGATGCCGATGGCGTAGCCCTGGCCCTGGATGGTGCGGCCGCCCAGCAGCGTGATGCCGGCGGAGTTGACGCCCACCAGGCGCGCGTCCGTGTCGACCAGCGGCCCGCCGGAGTTGCCCGGGTTGATGTCGGCGCTGGTCTGGATGACGTTCGGGTACATCGGCACGTCCAGCGCCTGCTGGTCGAAGCTGGTCTTGGCCACCGAGACGACGCCGACCGTGGTGGTGAGCCGGGGCGTCCGGCTGGCGCTGGCGGGGAAGCCGAGCGCCACCACGGTCTCGCCCTCCTCGACCTCGGCCTGGGAGGCGACGAGCGGCATGCTCACGAGGCCCGAGCGGTCCGCCACCCGCAGCACGGCGAGGTCGTCGCACGGCGCGGCGCCGACGACGGTCGCCGGGCGGGTCTGGTCGCCCACCCCGATCTCGAAGGTCTCCCCGTCGTTGACCACGTGCTGGTTGGTGACGATCAGGCCCTGGCCGGCGTCGAGGACCCAGCCGGTCCCCCGGCCGCCCGACTGACCGGTGCTCGCGAGGATCACCACCGTCGACGGCCGCGCCTTGCGCACCACCGACGGCACGTCGGCGCTCGCCGTGGGAGGCGGCGGCGGCGGGTCGTCGTCGTCGCCGCCGATGACGCCGGTGGCGAACAGCGTCCCGAGGGCGGCGACCGCCACGATGGCGACGGCCCCGACCGCGGTCGCCGTCCGCGCCGACCGGCGCAGCTTGCGGCGCTCGATGGAGGAGTCCGAGCCGCGCGCCGGCGCGTCCAGGTCGACGGGCACGACACCGATCTGCGTGGCCTGGGCCGACGGCTCGGTGAGCGAGGTACGCAGCACCGTCTCGCCCACCTGGACGTGCTCGCCGCCCTGCAGCAGCACCGGCCCCGTGAGCCGGTGCCCGTTGACGAAGGTCCCGTTGGCGGACCCCATGTCGTGCAACTCGGCGCGGCCGTCGTCGTAGACGCGGAGGTACGCGTGGTTGCGCGAGGCCTTCTCGTCGTTGACGACCAGCGCACTCCCCGCGTCGCGCCCGATGACGAAGCGCTCACCCGACGCCCGGACGGAGCGACCCTCGTCGCCACCGGACTCGAACACCAACCACATGCGCGACTCCTCCCTGGATGACCGGGGCAATCTAGAGCACCGGCGGAACGCCCCGGCCTCGGCGATCCGCGTGCACACCACCGTCCGCGGCGTGGAAGTCCGCTCGCGGCACCACCGTCCGCGGCGGAAGCTCCGCTCGCGGCACCACCGTCCGCGGCGGAAGCTCCACGCCCCATCGGCAGCGACGGCCCGTGCTATCGTCCTGCGGCGCCGATCCATGGGCGGTTAGCTCAGCGGTAGAGCACCTGCCTTACACGCAGGGGGCCGACAGTTCGAACCTGTCACCGCCCACTGACCGTCGGGGGGCGCGCCCGGGGGTGTAGCTCAGATTGGTTAGAGCACCGGACTGTCAATCCGGAGGCCGCGGGTTCGAGTCCCGTCACTCCCGCTCCCCAGGGGTCCTGCCGCGCGGGGCCCCTGCTCGTCCGAGCCGCGCCGCATGAGCGGCGGATCCGCGCAGCGGAAGGCCTCCGCCTCCGTCGGACGACGGCGCTGGACGAACCGCTCCACGGGACGTCCGCCTCCACCCGCGCGCTGACCGGCGGAGCCCGCCCTCGGCGGGGACCGGTGGCGCCCACGCCGGGCCGTCGTCGTTCCCGGACGACGATCCGGACGACGACGAGGACGCCGGACCGTCGCGCGTCCGGCGGGGCCGGTGGGACCAACTCGTCGGATGCGGTTGCGGGTCGTCCGCAGTCCGACCACGGGGATCCCGCTCATGATCTCTGCCCTCCTGCCGAAAGCGCGACAGGTTTTTCCTGTTAAGTCGCCCTCCGCGAGGTCGACAGACGAGTCAGAACGGACCGACACGTCCAGGAGGAACTGATGAAGCTCGCACGAGCCGGCGCGGACGACCGGCTGCTCGCGGAGATCGAGGACCGGCTCGGCAGCCTGGAGCGCAACTGCGCGACGCAGCTCGCCGGGGCGCTGGAGCGCTTCGCCGCCGGTGATCTCACGGCCGGCGTCACCCCGGTCACCACCCCCGTGGACGTGAAGGGCGCCACCGGACGCGCCGCGGACATCGCGCGCTCCTTCAACAACCTCCTCACCCGGATGCAGGCCGCCATCGTGGCCTACGAGGAGATGCGGGGCGTGTACCGCGAGGCCCTCGGCGACACCTCGTGCATCGGTCCGCTCCAGCAGCGGCTGACCTCGGTCACCGACAACTGCCTGGCGGAGCTCACCAACGGCCTGGGCGCACTGCGCAGCGGCGACCTCACCGTGGAGGTCGTCCCGGTGACGTCCCCCATCACCGCCAAGCAGGGCCAGGACATCGGCCGCCTGGGCGACACGTTCAACACGATGCTGGGCCGGATGCAGGGCGGCATCGAGGACTACAACGGGATGCGCGCCGATCTGAGCGGTGTGATCGGGCAGGTCCGCGAGACGGCCGAGGCCGTCGCGGCCACCTCGGAGGAGACGGCGGCCGGAGCGCAGGAGACGGGCGCGACCGCGACCGAGGTCGCCACCGCGATGGAGCGGGTGGCCGAGGGCGTCGCGCGTCAGGACCAGATGGTCGCCCAGGCGGGGTCGCTCTGCGCCGAGGCCGTGGAGGTCTCGGCGTCCGCCCGCACCGTGGCGCAGCGCGGCGTGGTCCTGACCGACCGCATCGCGGAGATCGCCTCGCAGACGAACCTGCTCGCGCTGAACGCCTCCATCGAGGCCGCCCGCGCGGGCGACCAGGGCCGCGGCTTCGCCGTGGTCGCGGAGGAGGTCCGCAAGCTCGCCGAGAGCGCCGCGGCGACGGCCGACGAGACGCGTGCCGCCTTCTCCGAGCTGGCCCGCGCCGTCGACGAGACGGGCGGCCGGGTGGAGCGGCTCGCCGAGGCCACGAGCGCGCTCGCGGACGTCAGCCGCGAGGCGCGCGAGGCGACCGAGCAGGTGGCCCGGTCCACCGAGGAGGGCTCGCGCGCCACGCAGGAGGTCGCGGCCTCCAGCGAGACGCTGGCCACCACCGCCGAGAGCATGACGGCGCTGGTGGCCCGCTTCCGCACCGTCTGAGGGCGGCGCCCCGGGGGGCGGCGCCGCCGCCCCCCGCCCGTCACGCCGCGGCGGGCACGCGTGCCTCCGCGACCAGGCGGCCGAGCAGCGCGCGCATCTCCTCCGCGTGGGCGTGGTCGGCCAGCCGCCCGTCCGGCGTGAACGCCCCGCCCGCGGCGGCGACGGCGACACCCCCGTCGACCGCCCGGGCGCCGGCCGTGCGCAGGATCTTGCGCAGCTCCTCCTGCGCCCATATGGCGCCGAAGCGACCGGTGCTGGCCCCGACGACCGCGGCCGGCCGCCCCCACAGCGCGGAGGTGAGCCGGGGCCGCGACAGCCAGTCGATCGCGTTCTTCAGCTGGCCCGGGACCGACGCGTTGTACTCGGGGGTCGCGAACAGGACGGCGTCGGCACCCTCCACGGCGGCGCGCAGCGCGCGCACGGCGGCCGGCGGGAGGTCGCCGTCCAGGTCCTCGTCATAGGGGGGCACGTCCCGCAGCCCCTCAAGGAGGACCACCTCGACCCCCTGGGGGGCGAGTGCGGAGGCCGCCTCGAGCAGCCGCGTGTTGTGCGACCCGCGGCGGAGGCTGCCCGATACGGCGAGGACCCGGGCCATCAGAGGGCCTGCCGGACGAGCTCGAGGTGGGCGCTCAGCGTCACCGCGGTGCCGAGCACGAGGCCCCCGCCGGGCAGCGGGGCGTTCCAGTTCATCCCGAAGTCACCCCGGTCGACGCGGGCGCTCATCTCGAGGCCGAGCCGCACGTTGCCGTACGGATCCTCGGCCGGGCCCCGCAGCTCGCCCCGGAACTCCACGGGACGGGTCACCCCGCGCATGGTGAGGTCGCCCTCCACGGTCACCTCCTCCCCGTCCACGCGCACGGAGCGCGACGCGAAGCGGATCGTCGGGTGTCGCTGGGTGTCGAGGAAGTCGGGCGCCTGCAGGTGGGCGGTGAGGTTCTCGTCCTCGGTGACGATGGTCCGCGCGTCGCCCTCGCCGGTGAGCGTGAGCCCGTCGTCCCCGGCGCGCAGGACCGCCTGGAACGCGGGGAGCCGGCCGCGGAAGGTCGACACCACCATGTGGCGGGCCGCGAACTCGACGGTGGAGTGAACGGTGTCGGTGGTCCAGGTGCCGGTGACCGGGGGTGCCAGGGTGCTCATCGCAGCGTCTCCTCGTAAGCGGACGTTCGTCCGTTTTGTTCGGTTGCGGCACCATAGCGGACGCACGTCCACTTCGCAGCCCCACGCTGCTCGGTAACGTGGACGGGGTGGTCCCGCCCCCGCCGGTCCCCCGCCGGTCCCGCGACGACGCCCGGCCGGCGACCGCGAGCCGGACCCTCGCCGCGGCGAGGACGGTCCCCGCCGCGGCGAGGGTCCGGCTCGCGGTCGCCGGCCGGGCGTCGTCGCGGGACCGGCGGGGG
>DATMJR010000278.1:0-10685 GCA_035553775.1 Miltoncostaeaceae bacterium
GGTCACGGCCCCGCCCTGCCCGGCGCGCGCAGGGGCCGGCCCGCGCCGTCGAAGACGACGGCGTACCGGCGCGACAGCACCTCCGGGCGCTGCGCGATGGTCGCCGCGGCGCGCGTCGCGGCCGCGTGGTCGAGCCCCACCACCACCATCGTCACCCCGCGGGCCGGGACGTCACCGGTCGGCACGGCCGCCGCGAGCGCGCGGCCGCCGGGCACGGGGACCCGCCGCACGCCGCGGGCATCGAGGGCCGTGACGCGGCCGTCCTCCACTGCGGCGGTCAGCCCCGCGCGCTCCGGGTCGCGCGCCGCGCGACCCCATGCGGGCTCCCGGCGGCGCAGGTCGGCGTCGGCGCCAACGCGCACCCGCCAGGTGCTCGCGGCGGTCCCGACGGGGGCCCCGGCCGCGCGCAGCGTCCCCGCGAGCGGCGGGTCGGCCTGCACCGCGCGCACGCGCCGCCTGGTGAAGGGGCGCGGCCACGCGCCGACCACCGCCCAGGTGTCCATCTGCCCGCCCCAGTGCCGGTGGTCCCACCAGACGTCGTCGCCGGGGGCCAGGCGGACGGCGTCGGCACCGCGGTCGGCGAGGACGCCGTCCACGAGGAAGAACCAGTCGCGCCGGGCACCGAGGTCGCTGCCCCGGCCGTACATGCGGGTGACGTAGCCGCCGCCGTAGCCGGTGCGCACGTCCGTGCGCCCCCGCAGGGCGTCCATCACCGAGATCCCGGTCGCGACGTCGGCCGCGTCGAGGGACGCGGCGCCGAAGTCCCCGGTGACCGTGAGGCGGGCGACCGGCGCCCCCGCCTCGGCCCGGACCCGGTCGGAGTGGCGCTCGCAGCCGGCGAGGCCGGCCGCGGCGGCCAGGGCCGCGACCGCCGCCACGAGGGGGCGGCGCGGGCGGGCGCCCATGCGAGCGGAATGCACCTTCACCTCGTCCTGGCAAGGCTCGACGGTGCTCGGACGGAGGCAGGTCTCCTGGCTCCCGATCGTCGCTCCGCCGCACCTTCCCGGGCGGGGCCCAGTGGATCACACGGCGTCGCTCCCGGTCACAGTGGCGAGGACCGCGCCGGACTCGCACCGGCTTCCCTCAGGCGCCTCTCGGCGACCACCGTCCGAAGCCGGGCAAGCCTAGCGCGGGCGGCCGGGAAAGGTGATCCTCCGGTGATCCGTCCCGCCCCCGGCCGCGTAGACCTCCACATGAACTGGCGACGCTCACCGCGCACGGAGACGCTCTCCGACGAGGATCTCATCGCGAAGGTGGTCGAGGGCGACGCGCGCGCCTTCGAGGCCGTGTACGACCGGCACGCGCGGGTGGCCTTCTCGCTGGCCATGCGCCTGCTCGGCGACCGCGACGCGGCCGAGGACCTGGTGCAGGACGCGTTCCTGGCCGCCTGGCGCGCCGCCGACCGCTACGCCCCGGGACGGGGCAGCGTGCGTGCCTGGCTGCTGTCGATCGTGCACCACCGCGGCATCGACCGACTGCGCTCCGCGGCGGCGTCCGCGCGTCGCGACCAGGCGCTGCGCAGCGAGTTCGTCTCGTCCGGCGGCGCCCTCGACCACCCGATGGAGCGCGCGCTCGACAGCGCGATGAGCGAGGCGCTGCACCGCAACCTGCACACGCTGCCGCCCGATCAGGCGGAGGCCCTCCGGCTGGCGTATTTCGGCGGCTTCACCCACCATGAGATCGCCGACATGCTCGGCCTCCCCCTCGGGACCGTGAAGGGCCGGCTCCGGCTGGGGCTGGAGCGTCTGCGCACGGGCATGGGTGCCCAGGAGATCCCGCTGTGAACGTTCACGATGACGTCCAGGACCTGCTCGCCCCGCTCGCGCTCGGCGCCGCCGCACCCGAGGAGGAGCGGATGGTGCTCGCGCACATCGACACCTGTGCCATCTGCCGCCTCCAGCTGGAGGAGCTGCGCGCGGCCGTCACGACGATCGCGCTCGACGTGACCCCGCACGAGCCGCGCCCCGAGCTCAAGCGGGCCGTGATGTCGGTGGTGGAGCGCGAGGCGTCGCTGCGCGCGCCGCGCGAGGCCCCCGCGGCGGGACTCCGGGAACGGATGCGCGCCCTGCTGCCCCAGCGCGCCGGCCTGTGGCCGGCCCTCGCAGGAGTGCTCGCGGCGGTCGCGATCGGTGCGGGCGTCTGGACGGTGAGCGCCGGCGACGGCACCCCCGACAGCCGCGTCGTGACGGCCGAGACCCGGCTGCCGGGAGTCCAGGGCGAGGCGGTGCTGGTCGACGGCGGCGGCCGGGCCCTGGTCGAGCTGTCGGGGCTGCCGCCGCTCGCGCCCGGCCGGGGCTACCAGCTCTGGGTGATCGACGCCTCCGGCACGCCGCGCTCGGCCGGCTTCATGGCGGTGAGCCCGCAGGGCCCGAACCGGGTGTACGCGGTCACCGAGGACCTGGCGGGGGCGACCGCCCTGGCCGTGACGCGGGAGGCGCTCACCAATCGCGTCGGGCCGACCGAGACGCCGATCGTGACGCTGCCGCTGCCGGCCTGAGCCGGGCGGTCAGCCCGCCGGCGGCGGCGCGGCGGGCACCGGCGCCGCGGGCACCGGCGGCGGGCCGAATACGGCCGGCCGCCGGGCACGGGCGATGCCCGAGGGCCAGTAGCCCGCGAGCGGGGAGACCGAGACGCCCGCGCGCGAGCCCGCCGACTGCACGATCCAGCCGTTGCCGAGCGCGATGGCGACGTGCTCGACGCCGCCCCGCCCCGTGCGGGGGCCACGGGAGCCGTAGAAGACCAGGTCCCCCGGCGCCAGGGACGCGAGCGGCACGCGGGCGCGGGGCGCCTCCCAGGCCATCGCGTCGGCCGTCCGGCCGCCCAGGTCGCGGCCGAGCCCGCCGGCCTTCGCCGCCGGGGCGCCCTTGAACGCCCACCACACCAGCCCCGAGCAGTCGAAGCCGCCCTGCGCCTGGGGGCCCCAGGGGGAGCGCGGCGTGGGCCAGTCGCCGCCCCACACGTAGGGCCGGCCCACCTGGGCGAGGGCCGTCTCCACCACCGTCCGCTGCGTGGGCGTCATCGGGGGCAGCGCGATGTCGCGGTAGGGGGCCAGCGCCGCGCGCCGCCACGGCTCGAGCGCGCGCGCCCGCGTCACCATCGCCAGGAGGTCGGCGACCGGCAGGGGCTCCGCGTCGGAGCGCTCCAGCGCCTCCTGTGCCGCGGGCACGTTGCGCCGCAGCCCGAGTTCGCGGCTGAGCACCGCCGCCGCGAAGCCCGCCGGCACGCGCAGGCGCCGCCCGTCCGCGGTGTGGATGCGCCCCAGCCCGCGCATCTCGGGCCCCAGTCCCAGCGCGCGGACCACGGCCACCCCGGCCACCCGGCCGGTCGCGGGCGCGTCCGGTGCGAAGGCGCCCGCGCGCAGCCCGATGAGGCGGCCCCGCACCGCGGCGGCGATCGCGCCGGCGTCCGGGTCGGCGGGGGAGACGTCCGCCGGCAGCCCTGCGAGCCCCTCCGCCGGGGACGGCGGCGCCAGCGCCGCCAGCGCCCGGGCGAGGGTCGCGCCGGCGTGCGTCCCGGTCCAGGTCGGCGTCGGCGGCCGGCCACACCCCGGCGCGCACCAGCGCCACCAGCGCCGGGCGCGCCCAGGCACGGGCCGCCGGGGCGGCGACGGGTGCCGGGGCGGCGGCGGGTGGCACCGCGGGCGCCCCGAGCGCCGGCGCGCCCGCGGCGGGCAGCATCAGCGCGGCGACGAGGAGGGGGCGGCGCAGGCCGGTCATGGGGGTGACTATCGGATGGCGGGCGACCGCGCTTGACCGGGGCATGTCGCGCCGGAACCCCCCGCCGGGGGGTCGCGCCTGGACCTCTGACGGGTGGCGCCCGCTCCTCGGCTGGCCATAGCCTCGAATCCATGCCGTCTCCCCGCCCGCGCGTTCCGCGACGCGCCGCCATCCTGGCCACCCTCGGCGCCGGCGTCACCGGCTCCGCCGCGCTCGTCCTGGGGGCGTTCGCCGCGCCTCCCGTCGACGCCATCCTGCCCGACCTGGTGGCCGACGCTCCGCAGCGCCCCGGCGTCGAGAACTACACCTACGCCAACGGCACGCAGGCGCTGCTGCTGCGCTTCGACGGCTACGTCCACAACCGCGGCAACGGTCCCCTCGAGATCCGCGCGTCCTCGCGGAGCGGGTCGGAGATGACGTACGTGCGCCAGTTCGTGCGGACCCCGTCCGGGGCGATGGTGGCCAGCGACCCCCCGCCGGGGCCGCCGAAGGTGATCTACGAGACCGACGACTCGCACAACCACTGGCACCTGCGCGAGATCGCGCGCTACTCCCTGTGGAACCAGGCGCGCACGGCCGAGGTCGCCCCCGCGCAGAAGACCGGTTTCTGCCTCATCGACAGCGAGCGCCGCGAGACCGTGGGCCCGACGTCCGCGGTCTACACCGAGGCGGGCAACCGCTTCTGCGGGCAGAACGAGCCGACCCGTTCCAGCCTCACCATGGGCGTCTCCGCGGGCTGGCGGGACCTCTACCACCGGTACCTCGCCTTCCAGTGGGTCGACGTCTCCAACGTGCAGCCGGGCGTCTACTGGGTGGCCGCCGAGATCGACACCGACAACGTGATCGCCGAGTCGGACGAGGCCAACAACACCCGCGTCTTCGCCGGGTCGTCCAGTACCGTGCCGGGGTACCGGGCGCGGGCGGTCACCGCGAGCGTCCCGTTCGGCGGCAGCGGCGCCGTCACGCTCGCCTCCGACAGCTTCGGGAGCCCCGGCTCCCGCCGGTTCCGCATCCAGACGCTCCCGGCCAACGGGCAGCTGCGCTCCGGCACCACGGCCCTCGGCGCGAACGCCGTCGTCACGGGCGACAGCGTCACGTACGTCCCCAACGCGGGCTACAGCGGCACCGACAGCTTCTCGTACACGGCGTTCGACTCGACCAGCCCGTACCCGCGTACGCCGGCTCCCGCCACGGCGACGGTCGAGGTGGGCACCAGCCAGCAGGCGTCGGTCGCCATCTCGGGGGCGCCGCAGACGATGCTCACCGGCGCCTCGGTCACCCTGTCGGCGACGGTGACCAACGCGACGGTCGGCGTCACCTGGAGCGTGAACGGGGTGACGGGAGGCAACGCCACGGTCGGCACGATCACCTCCGGCGGCCTCTACACCGCCCCCGCGAGCGTTCCGGCCGGCGGGACGGTGACGATCCGTGCCACCAGCGTCTCCCAGCCCGCCGCCTTCGACGAGGAGGTCGTCGCGATCCAGGCGGCCCCGCCGCCCGATCCGTCGCCGCAACCCGGCACCAACCTGGTGACCAACCCGTCCTTCGAGGCCGGCACCACCGGCTGGGGCACCTGGAACGCCACGCTCAGTCGCGTCACGCTGCCGGACGCGCCCAACGGCGTCGCGGTCGCCCTGGTGCAGCACCGCGCCGGAACGGCGTTCACGATCGACGACGTCCCCGAGACCGTGCTCTCGGCGACGGCCGGGCAGACCTACACCTCGCGGGCCTTCGTCCGCGCCGCGTCCTCCTCGTCGGTGGGCAAGCGCGCGCGCCTCGTGATGCGCGAGTGGTCGCCCAGCGGGACCCAGGTGCAGCGCGTCGTCTCCGCGCCGGTCACGCTAAGCACCACGTTCCAGGAGCTCAACGTGCAGCTCACCGCGCAGGCCGCGGGCGACGAGGTCGACGTCCACGTGCTGCACGAGAGCGCCGCCACGGGCAACGCCATGTACGTCGACCAGGTCAGCATGGTCGCCGGCTCCGGGGGCACCCCGCCGCCCCCGCCGCCGAACCAGGCCCCGTCGGCGTCGTTCACCGTGGCACCCGCGTCGCCGGTGGTCGGGGAGACCGTCACCTTCACCGACACGTCGACCGACGCCGACGGCACGGTCGCGAGCCGGGTGTGGGACCTCGACGACGACGGGCAGTTCAACGACGCCAGCGGCGTCTCGGCCACGCGGTCGTTCGCCGCGACCGGCACCTACACCGTCCGCGTGCGGGTCACCGACGACGGCGGCCTCACCAGCACCGCCTCACGCACGGTCACGGTGGGCGCGCCCCCGACGGCGGGTGCCAACCTGGTCGCGAACCCGTCGTTCGAGACCAGCCTCACCGGCTGGACGTCCTGGCAGGCGACGCGCACCCGGGTGCAGGTCGCCGACGCGCCGGACGGGTCGTGGGCGGTCCGGGTGGCGCAATCGTCCGGCACGCAGTACACGCTCGACGACAACCCGACCACCGTGGCGTCCGCCCCCGCGGGCGCCGTCTACACGGCGCGCGCCCAGGTGCGCGCGGACTCCGCGTCCGCCGTCGGGGACCGCGTCACACTGCAGCTGCGCGAACGCACCGCCAGCGGATCGACCGTGCGCACGGTGCCCGGGCCCGCCGTGTTCCTGACCAACGCCTTCCAGCCGGTGGCCGTCAGCATCACGCCGGCCGCGGGCAACTCGGTGGAGGTCATCGTCGGCCAATCGCCCGCGGCCGCCGGCGACGCGATGCTGGTGGACGCCGTCAGCCTGGAGCGCACCTCGTAGCGCCCCCGCGGCCGCCGGCGCCGCGACCGGGACCTCGTCAGTCGGAGCGGAGGGCGTCCACGCCCTCCGCCCGGCCCTCCGGGCGCTCGAAGAAGTCCCAGGCCTCCACGACGTTGCCCTCCGGGTCGCGCACGTAGATCGAGCGGTCGCCACCCTCGTGGGTCTCGGGGCCCCGCACGTCGACGCCCATGCCGCGCAGGTGCTCCACCAGGCGGTCGAGGGTGCCGGGGGTCACGGTCATCGCGAAGTGCACGTGCCGGCCCCCCTCGTCGCCGAACTCCTTGGGGCCGGGCAGCCAGATCCCCAGGCGGGCGCGGGGACCCACCGAGAGCCACACGCGGTCGTCCGACCGGCTGATCTCCTCCATCCCGAAGGCCCGCGTGTAGAACCCCACCTGGCGGTCGAGGTCGCGCGCCTCCAGCGTCAGCTCGCAGATCGCCTCGACCGTGATGCCCGTCGCCGTCTCCATCGCGTCCTCCCGTCGGGGGCGGCGCCCACCGTTGCGCCGGCCTCAGCGCGTTGCCCTCCGCCGCGCGGGGTGAAACGGCCACCCCGCCCCGCCGCCGCGGCGGCCCGGATGTTTCGGCCGGCCGGCGAACGGTGACGGGTCGGCCGTGGAGGATCGCCGCTACCTGCGCATCTACCTCGGCGACCACCTCGCCGTGATCCGCGGCGGGCGGTCGCTGGTCTCCCGTATGCAGGGCGGTGACCGGGGCGAGGTGGCGGGCCTGCTCGAGGAGGCGGCGCGGGAGCTGGACCGGGGCGACGCCCTGGTGTCGGCGTTCCTGCGGCAGATCGGCGCGTCCCGGCCGTGGCTCAAGGTGGGGGCGGCGACGCTCGCCGAGCGGGCCGGCCGCCTCAAGCTGAACGGGCGGCTCCTGCGGCCCTCGCCGCTCTCCCCGCTGGTGGAGCTCGAGGGGCTCGCCGCGTGCCTCGCGGCCACCGCCGCCATGTACCGGGCGCTCGCGGCCGCCGACGTCGCCTCCCCCGAACTGGTCGAGGCCCGCGGGGAGGCGTGCACGCGGCTGGCGGAGGAGGCGGGGCGGCACGGACTCGGGGCCGCCCGGCGCGCCCTCGAGTCCGGGGTGGAGACGCTGTCCCAGTGAAGGGGCGCGCCCCGGGCGACCTGCTCCTGGACACCGCCTGGTGGGCGCGTACCGGCCTGCGCTGGCTCGGCGGCATGAGCATCGCCATGTGGCGGTACGCGTTCCGGTCGGTGCCGCTCGCGCGCACGCAGCGGCGGCTGCCGGGTGAGGACCCCGGCCCCACCGACCGTGCCGCGCCCGGCGACCAGGCCGCCCTGCAGCCGCGCGTGGAGGGTGCGGGCCCGGCGTTCCGGCGCCGCTACCGGGTGCGGGTGCGCGGGCCGCGGCTGGACGCGCGCGCCCTGATGGACCGCATCACCCGTGACCCCAACCTGGCCTCCCCGGTGGAGGTGGCGCGCTTCGTCAAGACCCGCGGGCGGCTGGGCGAGATGCGGGAGGGCGACGAGTACCTCGTCTGGATGCCCGGCCCCTGGAACGGTCCGGTCCGGGTGGCGCACCGCACGCCCACCTCGTTCCGGCTCGCGACGCTGCAGGGGCACATGGAGGCGGGGGAGATCGTCTTCTCGGCCCGCGACGACGACGGGGACCTCGTCTTCCAGATCGAGTCCGCGGCGCGCAGCGGCACGCGGCCCTTCTGGTTCGCCTACGGCCCGCTGCGGTTCGCCCGCGAGATGCAGATGCACGTCTGGGCCCACTTCTGCGAGCAGGCGGCGGAGATCTCCGGCGGCGTGCCAGAGGGCGCGATCGAGATCCTGTCGCTGGAGTTCCCGGATGATCGCGGCCAGCCCTCGCGCGCCGCGTCGCGGCGGGCGAGGCGGCACCTCGACCGCCTCCACCTGCGCCCGGTGAACTACGACGACGCCGACCCCGCGCAGCTCACGCCCGAGCGCGGCTGGACGGTGGACGACCACCGCATCCCGCTGCCGCCCGAGGCGCCGGGCGACCCGGAGGCCGGGGGCGCCTGGGAGGTGGCGTCCGACCTCGTCCGCCACTACCAGTTCGCCGACCCCCGCCTGATCCAGGCCGTCTACTACCCGGACGTACCGCTGGAGCGCCGGGACATGCTGCTCGAGGGGCGCTTCCTGGGACTGACGTTCATGCTCGGGGTGCGCGTGGCGCGGGTGATCGACGAGGACGGCGAGCGGGACGGCCGCCCGGTGCGGGTCGCCGGCTGGAGCTACCGCACACTGCAGGGCCACCTCGAGGCGGGGCAGATGGACTTCGAGGTGATCAAGTGGCGGGACACCGGCGAGGTGGAGTTCCACATCCATGCGGTCTCGCGCCGCTATCCGGTGCGCAACCCCGTCGTCCGCGTCGGCTTCCGGCTCTTCGGCCGGGGTCTGCAGCTGCGGTTCGCCCGCCTCGCGGCGCAGCGCATGCGGCGGCTGGTCGACGAGCGCCTCGCGGGGCGCGGCGGCGCGCCGGCGGGCGCGGAGTCGGTGCCCGTGCGCCCGGCGCACGCGGATCCACGCGCCGAGCAGCGCCTGGACGCCTGAGGGAGCGTCCGGTTCCGGCCGGGGCCGGCGGGGTATCCCGCGCGCACGACCCGCGACGAGGAGGATCGGACGTGGACGACGAACGCAGGGGCGCCGACCGCGCCCAGGACGCCCTGGAGGAGGCCCGGCGCGAGGCCGCCGGTCGCACCATCGAGGACCAGGGCACCGAGGGCGGCCTGACGGAGGCGACCCACGGCGTGGGCGCCGCCAACCCCGAGCACCACGAGGGCGAGGGCGCCCGCGAACGGCGGTGACGCCCCGCCGGCGCCGGGCGGTCGCCCGGCGCCGGAGACCGCCTACGCGGCGGGCTCGGCCGCGTAGACCGATACGTGACCCTGGCTGACGGCGGTGAAGGGCGACCCCCGCCAGTCGGCCCAGCGGGTCCGCAGGCGCAGACCCGCGAGCCGGGCCATCAGGTCGAATTCCGTCGGCCAGGCGTACTGGTGGGTCGCGGGCGACAGCCGGCCACCCTCCTCGTCGAACATCACGAGCATCGAGTCGATCCGCTGGGTGCTCGGGTCGTGGCGCAGTACCTGGAGCTCCAGCCGCTCCCGCGACCACATGCGGGGCACCACGACCGGCGCGGCCTGCAGGCGGCTCGGATCGAGCACGAAGGCCTCCACCACGAGCGCCCCGCCGGGCCGCAGGTGCGCGGCCGCGCGGCGGAACACCTCCACCTGCTCGTCCTGGGAGCCGAGGGCGAACATCACGTTGAAGGCCGCGACGACCAGGGAGAAGCGGGCCCCCAGATCGATCTCGGTGAAGCCCGCCCGCACGGCGACCACCGCCTCGCCGCCGGGACGGGCGGCCAGCGCATCCAGCATCTCCGGCGAGGCGTCGACGCCGTGGACCTCGAGCCCCCGCGCGGCCAGGGGGATCGCCAGGCGGCCCGTCCCCACCCCGAGTTCGAGCACCGGGCCGTCGCCCGCCAGCGCGGCGAGCCGCTCCACCGCCCCCTCGGTGTCGAGCAGATCCGCGTAGAACCGGTCGTAGACGTCGGCCATGCGCCGGCCGTACGCCTGCGGGTCGTGCGTCATCCCACCCCCCTGGTCGCGCAGGTCTACCCCGCGAGCGCGCGCCGGACGCGGGCGTCGCCGCCAGGAGTCGACTGCGCGCGGCTGCGGGGGGGATCCGGATGACCCCGCGGGCCCGCCCCCGTCCTCGCCGCGATCAGGGACCATTCGCGGGCCATGTGGCGAGCGGCGACCACTCGGGGGACGCGGATGCGCATCGCCGCGGGGTCGAGAGGCCCGTCGACGCGGGTAACCCCTCGCCGGCCTACGCCGCCTCGAGGTCGCGGGCGGCGCCGGCGACGGGCCGTCGCCGAGGCGCGCCTCACGTTCCGCACCTCCCTCCGCGCACGCCGGTCGAGCTGCCGGCGACCACCGCCAGCCCGATCCGGAGACGCGCGGGCCGCTCGGCGCCGAGAGCGGCGCGCGGTTGCCCGCCCCCGCCAGTACCTATCCGGCGGGCGTCCGGCGAGCGCGGGGCGTGACGGTAGCGGCAGGGGCCGGCGCCGCCGTGCCCCTGCTGAGTAGCGGAGGAGGGACTCGAACCCCCGACACGCGGATTATGATTCCGCTGCTCTAACCGACTGAGCTACTCCGCCGTGCTGCAAGCCCAGTAGCGGACTCGAACCGCTGACCCCCTCCTTACCATGGAGGTGCTCTACCA
>DATMJR010000279.1:0-7570 GCA_035553775.1 Miltoncostaeaceae bacterium
CTCCTGGGCCCCCCGCGAGGAGGAGGCGCTCGCCCTCGCGCACGACCAGTGGCGCTCCAACGTGTTCGCGCCGCCGATCCCCTGGGACCTGCCCCTCCCCGAGTACTTCGACGAGATCTCGAACTACGTCGAGCCCGACGACGTGCGGAAGTCCGTCTGGATCTCGTCCGACCTGCAGCGGCACATCGGCTGGGTGCAGGAGTTCGCCGCGCTGGGGTTCGACGAGGTGGTGCTGCACCACGTGGGCCAGGACCAGGACGCGTTCATCGACACCTTCGGCACCCACGTGCTGCCGGCGCTCGCCGCCGGCTGACGCCGGCGGCGCGCCGGCTACTCGATTCCGATCGGCCCCTCGCGGGGTCCCTCCTCGGAGGCGGGCTGCACGGCCAGCGAGGGGAACGCCTCCAGGTCGCCGTGGTCCCGCGCGTCCCACTCGGGGAACACCAGGTCGGTCTGCAGGTAGATGGTGAGCAGCTCGGCCAGGTGGACGAGGCCGTCCATGTGCGTGCGCTCGTGTCCGTGGGTGGCGTCGACGCCGAAGGCCAGCAGCGCGGCCCGGGCGTCGGCGCCCGACTCGATCGCGGCCGCCAGGTCGGACCGGTAGTAGCCGAACACGTCGCGCACGCAGGGGATGTCGAAGTCGGCGGCCAGCTGGGTCAGCCGGCGGGACAGGTGGTAGTCGAAGGGGCCCACGCCGTCGGCCATCGCGACGCAGACCGCGTCCTCGCGCGACTGCTGGTCCTGGGCGACCACGGCCGTGTCCACCGAGACGATCTCGGCCACGTGCGGGTCGACGCCGTGGCTGGCCCCGTGGCCGACCTCCTCGGTGCAGGTGACCAGCAGGTGGGCGTTGACGCGCACGTCGACGCCGGACTCGATGACGGCCTTGAAGGCGGCCAGCACGGCCGCCACCCCGGCCTTGTCGTCCAGGTGGCGCGCCTTGATGAAGCCGTTGGGCGTGATCAGCGGGATGGACATCAGCGCGACGAAGTCGCCGATCTCGATGCCGAGGGCCCGCACGCCGGCCGCGTCCTCGACGCGCTCGTCCAGCCGCACCTCGACGTGGTCCCAGCCGACCCCCTGCGTGTCGACCTCGTCGTTCCACCGGTGGCCGCTGGCCTTGAGGGGCAGGACCGTGCCGGTGATGACGGTCTCGAGGTCGTCGGTGAACACGCGCACCAGCACGCCCTCGGCGAAGCGGGCGCTGTGCGTGCCGATCGGCCGGATCGCGAGGCGGCCGTTGGTCTTGATGCCCGTGACCATGCACCCGATCGTGTCCGTGTGGACGACGATCGTGCGGTCGACGTCGTTGCGCGCGCCGTCCAGGCTGGCGAGGATCGCGCCCCGGCGGTTGATGTGGAACGGGAGCCCGAGGGCCAAGAGCCGCTCGCCCACGTACTGCTGCACGTGGTCGGTGCGGCCGGTGGGGCTGGGGATCTCCAGCAGCTCCACCAGGACGCGTTCCAGGTACTCGCGGTCGATGCGCAGGCGGCGGACGCCCGCGATGCGTTCGGTGGTCACAGCTCCTCTCGCCCTCCGGGAAGGGGCCGCCGCGGCGCGGCGGTCGGGGGTCCCGCGGCATCCGGCGCGGGCTGCCCACACTGTGGCAGCCCGGCGCGGCGGAGGAAAGTCGGCGTGCCGGGCGCGGCTCCCCGTGCCGGCCCGGCTAGGAGGTCCGGTCCCAGGCCCGCCCGAGGCCCTCGGTGTTGGGGAACAGCAGGTCCAGGAAGCGCTCGGCGGTGGGCCGCGGCTCGTGGTTCGCCAGGCCGGGCCGCTCGTTGGCCTCGACGAACACGTACTCGGGACCGGCCGGGTCGGGCACCAGCAGGTCGAGGCCGGTCACGGGGATCCCCAGGGCGCGTGCCGCGCTGACGCAGGCGTCGGCGACCTCCGGGTGGAGGTCGTCGGTCACGTCGTGGATCGTGCCTCCGGTGTGCAGGTTCGCCGTGCGGCGGACCTCCAGGGTGACGCCCTCGGGCAGCACCTGGTCGAGCCGCCACCCCGCCGAGTGCACGACCTCCTCGGTGGTCGCGTCGAGGGGGATGCGGGACTCGCCGCCGGTGGCCGCCGCCCGGCGGGCGCTCTGCTTCTCGATCAGCGTGCGGATGTCGCTGACCCCGTCCCCGGTCACCGCGGCCGGGCGCCGGATGGCCGCGGCCACGACCTCGTAGCCGATCACCACCACCCGCAGGTCGATGCCCGGGTGGAACTCCTCGATGAGCACGTCCGGGCAGTGCCGGCGCGCCAGCTGCACCGCCTGGCGCAGGCGCTCCGCCCCCTCGACGCCGACCGTGATGCCCACGCCCTGCTCGCCCCGCGCCGGCTTGACCACCACCGTGCCCACCTCGCGCAGGAAGCGCTCGTCGCGGGGGCCGCCGGACGCCTCGATGCCGCGCGCCACCCGCAGGCCGTGGCGCTCGAGGATGCGCCGCGTGACGCGCTTGTCGTCGCAGCGGCTCATGGCCACGGCGGTGGTGAGCTCCGACAGCGACTCGCGGGTCACCACGCGGCGGCCGCCGTGGGTGAGGCGCAGCTCGCCCCACTCGGCGTCCAGGATCTCGACCCGCACCCCCCGGCGGCGGGCCTCGTCGGCGATGATCCGCGCGTACGGGTTGAGCGCGTCGAAGCCCATGACGTGCGGCGCGATGAACAGCGGCTCGTTGATGGGGTTCTTGCGCTTCACGCACATCATCGGGGTGCGGCGGAAGCCCAGGCGCTCGTAGAGGCGGATCGCACCGCTGTTGTCCGCGAGCACCGACAGGTCGACGTACCGCCGCCCGAGCGCGGTGAGCCGCTCGGCGAGCCCGGCGAGCAGCGCCTGACCGGACCCGGGGGGCGCGGCGTTCATGTCCACCGTGAGGCACCACAGGCTGCTGCCGCCCTCGGGGCAGCCGAACGTCTCCACGTGGTCGACGCCCGTGATGGTGCCCACCACCTGGCCCGTGGGGCCGTGCTCGGCGACCAGGTGGATGAACTGCGGGGTCGCCGCGTTCTCCACCAGCACGTCGGCCGGCGCGGTGAGCATGTTGTTGGCCGCATAGATGGCGTTCACGGCCTCCGCGTCCGCCTCGTCGGCCAGCGGACGCACCACGATGCCGGGCGGGGCACCGCGCAGCGTGGCGGCCGGCAGCGCCAGCCGGTAGGTGAACGACGGGTCGATGAACAGCTCGTCGTGGCGGCGGGCCACCAGGACGTGCGGGTCGTCGAGGTACACGCAGATGTCGCGCGCGCCCTGGGCCTCGGCGCGCAGCACGTCGGCGGCGCGGGACGCGTCGTCGAACGTGTTGCCGAACACGAGTCGCCCCCAACCGCAGTTCAGGGTCACCTCACGGAGCGGTGGGGGTGTCGCGGTGGTCACGGCGGTCGTCGCGCCGGAGGGCTCGGCGACATCGGATCCGGCCTCCTCCTCGTGGGGGGTGGACTCCTGTCGCACTCAGGACCCTCCTGTCGCTATCGCACTCCGTGGGTCTGGAGCCACATCTCCAGCAGCCCCAGCTGCCAGAGCTTGTTACCCCGCAACGGCGTCAGCTCACCATTCGGGTCGCGCAGCAGGCCCTCGACGTACTCCGGGCGGAAGAGCCCGCGCGCCCGCGCCTCGGGCGCGCCCAGGGCGTCGCGGACCCGGTCGAGCACCGCGCCCTCCAGGTGGGTGATGCCCGGGACCGGGAAGTAGCCCTTGGGGCGGTCGATCACCTCGTGGGGGAGGATCCGCCGGCCGACCTCCTTCAGCACGCCCTTGCCCTCCTGCGCCAGCTTGAGCTCGGGCGGGCAGGACGCGGCCAGCTCCACGAAGTCGTGGTCCAAGAACGGGACGCGCGCCTCCAGTCCGTGGGCCATCGTCATGTTGTCGACCCGCTTGACCGGGTCGTCGACGAGCATGACGGTGGTGTCGATGCGCAGCGCGGCGTCCACGGCGGTCTCGGCCCCCGGGCGGGTGAAGTGGCGCTCCACGAACTCCCGCGAGGGGTCGCCGGCCGGCAGGTACGCGGGGGAGACCACCCGGCGCATGTCGTCGCCGTCGCGGTCGAAGAAGGCCCGCGCGTAGACGTCCAGCGCCTCGTGGCGGCCCGCGCCCACCAGCGGCGGATACCAGTGGTAGCCGCCCATCACCTCGTCGGCGCCCTGCCCGGACTGCACCACCTTGAGGTGCTGCGCCACGGCCTCGCTGAGCAGGAAGAAGGCGACGGCGTCGTGGCTCACCATCGGCTCGGACATCGCCCGCACCGCCCGCTCGAGCGGGTGCAGCAGCTCGGCGGCGGCGATCCGGATCTGGTGGTGGTCGGTCTCGAACTCCCGGGCGATGACGTCCGAGTACCGGAACTCGTCGCCCTCGCGGCCGCCCACCGACTCGAACCCGATCGAGAAGGTGGCGAGCCCGGACTGCCCGCCCCGGGCGAGCAGCGCCACCACCAGGCTCGAGTCCAGGCCGCCGGACAGCAGGACGCCCACGGGCACGTCGGACACCATCCGCCGCTCCACGGCGCGCGTCAGCGACTCCAGCACCGCGTCCTGCCAGTCGCGCTCGGACCAGCCGGCGCGGTCCTCGCGGCGCCGGAAGTCGGGCGACCAGTAGACGCGGTCCTCGGGGGCGCCGTCGGGGTGGATGACGCGCACCGTCGCGGGCGGCAGCTTGCGCACCCCGCGCAGGATCGTGCGGGGCGGGGGCACCACGCTGTGGAAGCTCAGGTAGTGGTGCAGCGCGACCGGGTCGATCTCGGTGTCGACGCCGCCGCCGGCGAGCAGCGCCGGCAGGGTGCTGGCGAACCGCAACGCGCCGGGCGTCTCGGCGGTGTAGAGCGGCTTGATCCCCAGCCGGTCGCGGGCCAGCACGACGCGCCCCGTGTCGCGCTCGACCAGCGCGATCGCGAACATGCCGACGAAGTGGTCCACGAAGTCGAGGCCCCACTCGGCGTAGGCCTTCAGCACCACCTCGGTGTCGCCCTGCGAGGCGAACACGTGCCCCCGGGCGCGCAGCTCGTCGCGCAGCTGCCGGTAGTTGTAGATGCAGCCGTTGAACACGCCCGACAGACCCGAGAGCGGGTCGATGAAGGGCTGGCCGCTGGCGGCCGACAGGTCGATGACCTTGAGGCGGCGGTGGGCGAGGCCCACGTTGCCCTGCGACCAGGCGCCCCCGGAGTCGGGGCCGCGGTCGCGCATGGTCCCGGCCATCCGGTCGAGTGTGGCGACGTCGGCCGGGCCGCCGTCGTGTCGGATCTCCCCCGCGAAGCCGCACATGGCGATCCAGTGTGTCAGACGCCCGGCGCCCCCGGTGGCGCGGCGGGCGCGGGCCGAGGCGCCGCCGCCCGCTACGCCATCCGGTACCCGGCGCCCCGCACGGTGCGGATGCGGTCGGCGCCCACCTTGCGGCGCAGGTAGCGGATGTAGACCTCCACGACGTTGCTGCCCGGGTCGAAGTCGAAGCCCCACACGCGGTCCAGCAGCTCCTCGCGGGAGCGGAGGGCGCCCGGGTGGCGCATCAGCGCCTCCAGCAGCGCGAACTCGCGTGCGGACAGCTCCTGCTCGCCGAGGTCGGGGGTGCGCACCCGGTGGGTGCGCAGGTCCAGGCGCAGGTCGCCGTGCACCAGCTCCTGCGGCTGGTTGCGCCCCTGCTCGCGCAGGCGGGCGCGCACCCGCACCAGCAGCTCCTCGAAGGCGAAGGGTTTGGTGACGTAGTCGTCGGCCCCGCTCTCGAAGCCGGTCACCTTGTCGGCCACGTCGTCGCGCGCGGTGAGGATCACGACCGGCATCCGGTGCCCCTCGCCGCGCAGCGTGGACAGCACCTCGAGCCCGTCGATGTCGGGCAGCCCGAGGTCCAGCACCACCAGGTCCGGCGCCGAGGCGCGCACGGCGGCGAGGGCGCGCGCGCCGTCGGCGGCCACCTCAACCGTGTGCCCGGCCGCGCGCAGGCCGCGCTCCATGAAGCGCGCGATGCGCTCCTCGTCCTCGACCACCAGGATCCTGCTCATCGGTCGCTCCTCCCCGGCGCGGTGCCGGGCTCGGCGGGGATGCGGATGGTGAAGGTGGCGCCGCGGCCGTCGTACGGCTCGAGGTCCAGGGAGCCGCCGTGCGCCTCGGCGATCGCGCGCGCGATCGCCAGACCCAGGCCGGAGCCCCCGTCGCTGCGGTCGGGACCCGACACGTGGCGCCGGAAGATCTGGGCGCGCTGCTCGTCCGGCACACCGGGACCCGAGTCGGCCACCCACAGCAGGGCGTCGCTGCCGCGGAGGGCCGTGCCGACGACGATCGGTGCGCCGGGCGGGGAGTAGCGGGCGGCGTTGGTCACCAGGTTGAGCGCGGCCTGCATCAGGCGCCCCTCGTCGGCCGTGACCACGCCGACGCCCGGGTGGGCGCGCCAGTCCGGTCCCGGGATCGCCGCCGCCCGCTGCTGCACCCCCAGGGCCAGATCGGCCAGGTCGACGGGACCGAGGTGCAGGAAGTCGGGGCGCTGCGCCCGGGCGATCAGCACCAGGTCCTCGACGAGCCGGCCCATGCGCCCCACCTCGTCCTGCAGCAGCTCCAGCACCCCGTCGCGCTCGTCCTCGGGCACCATGCCGGCCGCCAGCTGGTCCAGGTGCCCGCGGATGATGGTGATCGGCGTGCGCAGGTCGTGCCCGACGTCGGCCAGGAACGCCTGCTGGCTGTCGAGCGCGCCCTCCAGCCGGTCCATCATCCGGTTGAAGGTCCGCACCAGGACCGCGGTCTCGCCGTTGCCGCCCGGATCGTCCAGGCGCCCGGACAGGTCCTCCCGGCTGATGCGTTCGGCCGTGCGGGTCATCAGGCGCAGCGGCCGCAGGACGCGACCCGCGAGCCACCACGCGACCCCGGCGACCAGCAGCACCGAGGCGCCCGTGAACGCCATCACCACCCGCAGGGCCGTCTCCACCCGCTGGCGGTCGTCGCGGGTGAAGCGCGCGACCACGAACGTGGCCTCCCAGTCGGCGCCGCGGCGGATGGGGACCGCCAGCGCGACGGCCTCCCCCGCGGGGGTGTCGACCGTCTCCAGCACGCTCGCCGTGAGCCGGCGCCACCGGTCCAGCAGCGCCGCGTCGTCGCCGAGCCGGTCGCCGGAGCGCGCCCCGGACTGCACCAGCCCGCCGGCGCGGTCGACGACCAGCACCGTCTCGCCGCGCTCCAGCACCGAGCGCGCCAGGAAGAGCCGCGCCGCCTCCAGCGGGTCCCCGTCGACCCGGGCGCCGTCGGGGGTCCGGCCCAGCTGCAGGAAGCGGCGGAACTCCTCGTACTCCTGCACCAGGCTGTCGCGGACGCGGTCGTCGAGCTGGTCGAGCAGCACGGTCCGCACGCCCACCACCACCAGCAGGCCGGTGAGGGCCACCACGGCGACCAGGGTGGCGGCCAGGCGGGTCCGGGTCGACGACAGCAGCTCCCCCGCCCGCGCGGCACGTCGCGCCGCGGCCCCGGGCGGCCGGCCGGGGGTCTCAGTCATCGTCGTCCCCGTCGTCGTCCCGGTCGTCGTCATCATCGTCGTCGTCGCCCCGCGGCGGCGCGGGCGGCGGCACCGGCGCCGGGGCGGGCGCCGGGACGGCCGCCGGCGGCGCGGGCGCCGGGGGAC
>DATMJR010000280.1:0-3688 GCA_035553775.1 Miltoncostaeaceae bacterium
GTCATCCTCCGCCGAGTGTAGCCCTCCCCGGAGCCCCGGCGGTGCCGCCCCGGCAGGCCGTTCCTCCCCGCCCGCGGCGGGCGGCGGGACGGGCGCGGCGGTGCGGCCGGCCCCTGCGAGGATGCCCGCGTGCGACCCGACGACCTGCTCGCCGCCTATGCGCACGGCCTCTTCCCGATGGACGCGGAGGACCAGGTGGGGCCCATCGGGTTCTACTACGCCGATCCGCGCGCGGTGCTGCCCATCGCGGACCTGCGCGTGCCCGGCTCCGTGCGCCGGGCCATGCGGCGTCCGGGATGGGAGATCCACATCGACCGCGACTTCGCCGGGGTGGTGCGCGGCTGCGCCGCGCATCGCGCCGACGGCGTGTGGCTGACGCCGCGCCTCGCCCGGGCCTACGAGGACCTGCACGCCGCCGGCTGGGCCCACAGCGTGGAGGTGTGGTCCGGCGGGGCGCTCGCGGGCGGCCTGTTCGGGGTCGCGCTCGGGGGCCTCTACACCTCCGAGAGCATGTTCCACCGGGTTCCCGACGCCGGGAACCTGGCCCTCGTGGCCGCCGCCGCGCACCTGCACGCACGCGGCTTCATGCTGTGGGACATCCAGATGGCGACGCCCCACACGGCACGCTTCGGCGCCGAGCGGATCGCCCAGAGCGAGTACCGGCGGCGGCTGCGGGACGCCCTGCGGCTGCGGCGGACCTTCGCGCCGTAGCCGGCCGGCCGCCCGGGGGGCGGCCGGCCGGGACCGGATCAGCGGGGCGCCGGGCGCGGCGTCGGGGCGCCGCAGGCGATGATCAGGTGGAAGTCGCTGTCGGACAGCGCCGAGACGCCCCCGACGGGACGGCTCGTGAGCACCGTCAGCTGGGTCGTGGACGCGGTGCCCGTGCGCTGCACCTCCGCGTACGCCTGGTTGCGGGTGGCGTCGCTGGACGTGCTCGCGACCCAGGCGCAGGCGTCCACGGCGCGCGCGAACGTGACCGTGTAGCTGCCGCTGCCCGGCAGATGGTCCACGCGGACCACCTCGCCGCTCTGGCGCAGCACCGCGCCGTCGGTGCCGCGCACGGCGGCCCAGACGGTGCGCTCGGTCACGGCGAGCCGCTCCCGCGTGACGGCGCCGGCGCGGATGTCCTGGGTGCGGACCTGGCCGTCCCGGATGCGGGAGGAGACGATCGCGTTCGGGGCGATCTTCGGGGCCGTGACGGCGTTGGCCCGCAGCTGCTCGGTGCCGACGGAGTTCCGCGCCAGCTGGGTCTGCGCGTAGGCGCCGCCCCCCAGCGCCACCATCAGGGCGGCCGACGCCACGACCATGGCGGGCGAGGGCCGGGGCACGCGGAGGTTCCTCATGAGATCCCCTTGAAGTCGGATGCGCGAGCGGCGGCCCCGCCCCCGCCGGGCTCCGCCCTGCGCCCGTGCGGGAGCGGAGGTGGACGCCGCGACGCGGGCTTCGCCCCCGGGCGGGCGATTCCTGCTCGGCTCAGGCGCCGCGGCGGCGCAGCAGCACGGCGGCCGCGGTGGTGGCCAGGGCGGCCATCAGGGCCAGCGCCACCATGTCGCCGGCGAGCGCCGCGTCCAGGCGGGGCTCGGCGAGGAGATCGCGGAAGATCCGGAACGCGGGCCCGAACGGCACCAGCGACGCGACCGCCGCGGCCGCGTCGTCGGGCACCAGCCCCACGAAGATCAGCGGCAGGGAGATCATCAGGGTGGCGAGCAGCGCGGTGCGCGTGTCCCGGGCGGCCGCGCCGATCAGCACCCCGACCGCGGCGAACGCGAGTCCGGCGAGCGCGAGCGCGGGGGGCCACAGCGCCCACCGGCCGACGGCGAGATCGGTGAGCACCGCGACGGCCGCCAGCAGCACGCCCCCGATCACCGTGCAGGCGAGCGCGGCGACGACGATCTTCTCCACCACCAGCAGGGGCAGCGCCACCAGCCCGCGCCGCAGGCGGGTGAGCGTGTCCTCCTCGCGCTCGGAGGCGATGCCGGCGGCGCCGAGCAGCCCGCCCACCAGCGCGAGGCTCACCAGCAGCGCACCGGCCACCCCGAAGGCCGACAGCGGCTCGCGCCCCTCCGCGCCCTCGGCGACCTCCAGGCGGATGGGGCTGGCGATGGCGGTCGCCGCCGGCCGGGCCAGGTCGAGGTTGGCCTGCGTCTCGTCGATGAACACCAGCAGCGGGTCGAGACGCGCGGCCAGGTCGGCGCGCCCGGAGCGCCGCAGCTCGTCCTGCGTCTCGGCGATCAGCACCCGGCTGTTGCGCAGGCCCACCACCTCGCCCTGCCGGCCGAAGATGCCGATGCTGCCGCCGTTGGAGATGAAGTCCACCAGGCGCAGCACCTGGCGCACGTAGCCGGTGGCCAGGCCCTGGTTGAAGCGGAAGACGGCCGCCTGCAGGCGCCGGCTGATGGCCTCGCCCTCGAGGGGCGAGCGGGCGCTGGTGACCAGCCGCAGCAGCGGCTGCCGCACGCCGGACTGCAGATCCGAGATGAACCCCTCGGGGATGGTGAGCACCGCCGCGACGCGCCCGTCGTCCAGCGCGCGGCCGGCCTCGTCGGCGTCCAGCCGGCGCAGGTCGACCTCCTCGTCGAGGCGCGCCAGGTAGTCGTCGACGGACAGGCGCCGCTCGCCGACCTGCACCGTGCGGCCGGGCGCGTCGAGGTTGACGACCGCGAGCGCCGGGGTCCGCTCCCCGCTCTGCAGGGCGGCGGCCACGAGCAGGGACACCACCAGCGGATACCCGACCAGCACCAGCGCCACCAGCGGCGAGCGCCGCAGGATGCGAAGGTCCTTGGCGAACAGCGCGAGCGCCGCCCTCACGCCGACCCCTCCACCAGGGCGAGGAAGGCGCGCTCCGCGGCCTCGGGGCCGGCGTCGCCCCCGCGCGCCCGGGCGAGGTCCTCGAGCCTCCCCTCGAAGGCGCGACGCCCGCGGGCGATCACCAGCACGCGGTCGGCGTGCCGTGCCGCCTCGTCGACCGACTGGGTCGAGAACACGAGCGCGAGCCCCTCCTCGGCGCGCAGGGACCCCAGCCACTCCCACAGGCGGATGCGCTGGTCGGGCGACAGGGTGGCGGAGGGCTCGTCCAGGAGCAGCGCGGCGGGGCCGCCGGCGAGCGCCACCGCCAGGTTCAGCCGCTGGAGCGTGCCCGTGGACAGCTCCGCCGCAGGCCGGTCCGCCCACGAGGCGAGGTCGGCGCGGGCCAGCAGGCGCTCGGCCTCCCCGGCGGCGTCGGCGCACCCCTCCAGTCCCGCGAACAGGCGCAGGTTCTCCCGCACCGTGAGCCGGCCGTAGACGGCCGGGCGCTGCGGCACCCACCCCACCCGGGAGCGCGTGCCGCCGTCCTCGCCGCCCGCCGGGGCCCCGGCCGGGGCGAGCGTCCACCGCACCTCACCCGCGTCGGGCCGGTCGACGCCCGCCAGCAGGCGCAGCAGGGTCGTCTTGCCGGCGCCGTTCGGGCCCAGCAGCGCGACGGCCTCACCCGCCGCCAGCACGAGGCCCACGTCGTCGAGGGCGAGCGTGCCACCGGCCCGGCGCACGATCCCGCCGCGGCGGTAGCGGCGCACCAACCCCCGCGCCTTCGGCTCGTGAGCACCGTCAGCTGGGTCGTGGACGCGGTGCCCGTGCGCTGCACCTCCGCGTACGCCTGGTTGCGGGTGGCGTCGCTGGACGTGCTCGCGACCCAGGCGCAGGCGTCCAC
>DATMJR010000281.1:0-8431 GCA_035553775.1 Miltoncostaeaceae bacterium
GCCCCGGAGGACCTCCTGGCCCTCGCCTCCGAGGAGCTCCGCGGCCCCCTGACCTCGGTCGTCGGCTACCTGCAGGTGCTCCTGGACGGCGAGGTCGGCGAGCTGACCCCCGGGCAGGCGCGCATGGCCGAGGTCGCCGCGCGCAACGCCCAGCGCATGGAGCATCTCGTGGACGACCTCATCGTCGTCGCGGAGGTGCTGTCCGGCGGCATGTCGGCCGCCCCCGCCCCCGTCGACCTGGCCGCCCTGGTGCGGGACCGGGCCGCCGCGGCCGCCCCGGGCGCCGCGGCACGTGGCGTACGGCTCGCCGTCGCCGCCGACGGGCCCGTCATGCTCGCCGGCGACGCGCCGGCGCTCGTGCGGATGGTCGACCAGATGATCGCCGGCTCGCTCGCCTTCTGCCCCGCCGCCGGCCGGGTCGTCGTTCGGCTGGCGTGCTGGCGCGACGGCAGGGTGCGCCTGGACGTGGCCGACGAGCCCCCTCCTGGGGACGCGCCCGTCGCCACCGGGCCGGCCCGCGCCATGCTCGCCTCCCGCCTCGGGCCGGCGCTGATCGCCGCCGTCGCCCGGGGGCACGGCGGGGCGGCGACGCCCCTGCGGGAGGGCGACCCCGGCGCGGTGCGGGTGGAGCTGCCGGCCTCCTCCGCCACGGGCATGCGCGTCGTGTAGCGCCGGGTCGGCGCGGGGGCGTCGGTAGACTCAACCGCCTCCCTGCCGCCGACCCGTGAGGTCCCATGTCCCAGATCGCCCGCGTGCACGCCCGCCAGATCCTCGACTCGCGCGGACAGCCAACGGTCGAGGTCGAGGTCGGCCTCGCCGGGGGGGCGACCGGGCGTGCGGCGGTGCCCTCCGGGGCGAGCACGGGGGCGTTCGAGGCGCTCGAGCTGCGCGACCGCGACCCGGGCGCCTACTCGGGCAAGGGCGTCCTGAAGGCCGTGGCCAACGTGCAGGACGAGCTGGCCGGCGCCCTGATCGGCCTCGAGGCCAGCGACCAGTCGGTGGTCGACCGCACGATGCTCGAGCTCGACGGCTCCCCCACGAAGGGCCGCCTCGGCGCCAACGCCATCCTCGGCTGCTCGATGGCGGTGGCGGTGGCCGCGGCCGCCGAGTCCGGCCTGCCGCTCTACCGCTACCTGGGCGGCGCCCGCGCCCACCGTCTGCCCGTGCCGATGATGAACATCCTCAACGGCGGCGCCCACGCCGACAACTCGGTGGATTTGCAGGAGTTCATGGTCGCGCCGGTCGGGGCGCGCAACTTCGCCGAGGCCCTGCAGATGGGCGCGGAGATCTACCAGTCGCTCAAGAAGGTGCTCAAGGGGCGGGGCCTCGCGACGGGGGTCGGTGACGAGGGCGGCTTCGCCCCGGACCTGCCCAGCAACGGCGAGGCCCTGGTGGTCATCGCCGAGGCCATCGAACAGGCCGGCTACACCCTGGGCGACGACGTGGCGCTCGCGCTCGACCCCGCCACCACCGAGCTCTTCCGTGACGGCGCGTACCACCTGGAGGGCGAGGGGCGGGTGCTGTCCAGCGCGGAGATGGTCGACTACTGGGCCGACCTGTGCGACCGCTACCCGATCGTGTCGATCGAGGACGGCATGGCCGAGGAGGACTGGGAGGGCTGGCAGCTGCTCACCGAGCGCCTCGGCGACCGTGTCCAGCTGGTCGGAGACGATCTGTTCGTGACCAACGTCGAGCGCCTGCGGATGGGCATCGAGCGGCGCGCGGGCAACGCGATCCTGGTCAAGCTCAACCAGATCGGCTCGCTCACCGAGACCCTGGCCGCCATGGACCTGGCCTCCCGCGCGGGCTTCGCGGCGATGGTCTCTCACCGGTCCGGCGAGACCGAGGACACCTTCATCGCCGACCTCGCCGTGGCCACGGGCTGCGGCCAGATCAAGACCGGCGCGCCGGCGCGCAGCGAGCGGGTGGCCAAGTACAACCAGCTGCTGCGGATCGAGGAGAGCCTCGGCCCGGCGGCCCGGTACGCGGGGGCCTCGGCGTTCCGCAGGTCGTAGGCCACCCGGCGGCGGCGGCCGCGGCAGGAAGGGGCGCGCCGGGGGCGTATGGGGAGGGTGTCCGCGCCCGCCCCGCGCCGCGGCGCGCCCCGGAGGTCCGTCGTCACGCCGTCACCCAGGAACATCCTCCTCGCCGGCATCGTGACCGCGGTGGGCCTCGGCTACCTGGGGCCGGTGAACGGCTACCTCGAGCAGCGCGCCGAGCTGCAGCGGCAGCGGGACAACCTGGAGCGCATCGAGGCGCGCCGCGACTCGCTGCGCGCGCAGCTCCAGTCGCTGGACCGCCCCGACGTGATCGAGCGCCGCGCGCGGGCGGCCGGCATGGTCCGGCCCGGGGAGCGCGCCTTCATCATCCGCGACCGTCCCGGGACCGGCGTTGACGGCGTCACGCCCGGAGAGCCCTGACGCGGCGGCCGTCGCGGCCCTCATCGGGCGCGTGCCCCACACGCGGTACCGCGTGGCCGTGCGCTGCCCCTTCGGCGCGCCGGCGGTGCTGGAGAACGCGCCGATCGACCTGCGCGGCCGCCCCTTCCCGACGCGCCACTGGCTGGCGTGCCGCCGGCTGTCGGAGGCGGTCAGCCGGCTCGAGTCCGGCGGCGGCGTCCGGGCGCTCGAGTCGGCCCCGGGCATGGACGCGGCGCTGCGGGCGACCTCGGAGCGGCACCGGGCGCTGCACGCCGGTCACAACGTGGCGGGTGCCGGGGACCCCGCCCGTGCCAAGTGCCTGCACGCCCACCTCGCGTTCGCGATGGCGACCGGCGACGGGCCCGTGGGGAGGTGGATCCGGGCGCACGCCGACCTCTCCTGGCCGGATCGCTGCTGCCTCGACGACGGCCGCGCGCCGGCCCCGGGCAACGATGGCTGAGAGCGCGGATCTGGCGGCGGCGCGCTTCCAGTGGGAGGAGGGCCTGCGGCGCATGGAGGAGCGCGCCGGCGACCGGCTGGCGCCCGTGCGCCGCCGTCTGGCGGACGCCTGCCGCGACGAGCTGCGGCGGCGGCTGGGGATGACGTTCCGCCTGTCGGCGCTGGTCGACGAGTACGCCGGCGCCCAGACGTGGTTCCTCGCGCTCGCCGGGGAGGTGGCCCCGGCGCACCCCGAGGCGTGGGACGCCGCCGTCGTGCTCGACGCCGCGTTCGCCGAGTTCGCCCGTCAGGCCTCGGACGCGGGGCGCGCCCGGTGAGCGGCGGCCGTCCGAGACGGCCGGCCGGGAGGTCCGGCGGCGGGTCCCCGCGGCGTCGTGGGCCCCGCAAGGTGACCCTCGCCCTGGCGGCGCTGCTGGCCGTGCTCGCCCTGGTGGCCGGGCTGGTGCTGGGCGCCCTGCTGACGCCGGACGACGACCCGGCGCCACTCCAGACCGTGGAGCGCGAGGTGCCCGTGGTCACGGTGGCCCCCGGGCGGTAGCGCGCCGGGGCTCACCCGGCGGCGCCGTCCCCCGGCGGCGGCGCGGTCCACAGCGACTCGAGCCCCGCATCATCGGTCTCCGCGCGCTCGATGAGCGCGTGGATGCGCGGCAGGGCGTCGCGGCGCAGGTAGACGTGGCGCTGGCCCACGCTCGGCTTCTCCCCGAGCAGCCCGGCCCGGATGAGCGCCTCGCCGACCTCCATCGCCTCGTGGCGCTGGTCCGCCGGGGCTCCGCGGTACAGGTGGTCGACCGCGGTGTGGTAGCCGGTCCCCACCTTGCCCATGCGCAGCAGGCGCTGCAGGACGCGGCGGGCGTGCCGCCGGCGGTGGCAGGGGTCCTCGGCGATGGTGGGCGGGCCGCCCGGCACCGCCGGCTCGGCCGGCGCCGCCGACAGGCCCCAGGTGCGCAGGTTGTCGGCCATCTCGTCGGGGTAGTCCGGCAGCCCCAGCGGCTGGCCGTGCTCGGCGAGCGTGAGCGCCACCTCCACCGGGTGGGCGCCCACCCTGTGGGCGAGGCCGGACAGCCCCGACCCGGACGCGGGCAGGGGCTCCAGCGGCACCTCGGGCGGGGCGCCGAGCACCTCCGCCGGCAGCGCGGGCGTGCGGACGCCGCTCGCGTGCGGGTGGCGCTCCGCGAGCGCGAGGGCGCTCAGCTCGCCGTCGGCGCCGGGCATCTCCAGGGCCGCCCAGCCATGCCAGTCGAGCAGCCGGATGCCCTCGGGGATCGCCCCCGCGTCGACGCCCGCCGCGATGGCGTCCACCAGCACGGCGACCGGCCCGCGCGGCGCGAAGCGCGCCGCCTGGTGCACGGTGACGGGCAGCACCCACACGACGTCACCGCCGTCGCCCTCCCCGATCCACACCCACAGCGGGTGGGAGCGCCCGTGCAGCTCCCGTGCCACCGCGGCGAGCGTCAGGGCGACCGCCTCCGCGCGGTCGCCACGCTCCCAGGCCAGCAGCCCGCGCGCGACGTCGGCGGGGTCGCGCCCGAGGTCGGAGAAGGTGACATCCCGTGCGGCCATCCGCTCAGCGTAGTACCGCGCCCCCGGGCGCGGGGGGCCGGCCTACGCGCGCGGGGCCGCGGCGGGGGCGAGCGCCCCCTCCAGCACGAGCAGCGCCTGCTTCATGCCGGCACCGCCGCCGTAGGCGCCCACGGCGCCCCCCGTGCGCAGCACCCGGTGGCAGGGCACCACGACCGGGACGGGGTTGGTGGCGCAGGCGGTGCCCGCAGCCCGCACGGCCCGGGGGCGCCCGGCGAGCGCGGCCAGCTCGGCGTACGAGACCGTGGCGCCGTAGGGCACCCCGCGCATCGCCTCCAGCACCTCGCGGCGGAACGCCGGGACGCCGTCCAGGTCGACGGCCAGCGTGAACCTGCGCAGGGTCCCCGCGAAGTAGGCGTCCAGCTCCCCGCGGACGGCGTCGAGCCGGCGCGCGTCGCGTTGCGCTCGCGCGCCCCGGGCGGACGCGAGGCGCGCGAGCGCCGCATCGGCGTCGTCGCCGGGGAGGGTGAGCCGCGCGAGGCCCCCCTCGGCGAGCACCGCGCGCATCGGCCCGTGCGGCCCGTCGATGTCGTCCCACCACAGCATCGTCACCCTCCCGTCCAGAGGTGCAGGGTCGCGTAGGCCCGCCAGGGGCGCCACGCGGCCGCGCGCTCCCGCGCCGCGGCCGCCGTGCAGGGGCCGTCCCCGTCCCCGAGCGCCCGCCGCACCCCGAGGTCGCCGTCGGGGAACGCGTCGGGGTCGCGCAGCGCGCGCAGGGCCACGTAGTCGGCCGTCCAGGGCCCGACGCCGGGGATCGCGAGCAGCTCCTCGCGCACGTCCGCCGGATCGCGGGCGGGATCGAGCACCAGGGCGCCGTCGCGGACGCGCTCGGCCAGCGTGCGCAGGGCCCGGGCCCGCCCGGCGGTGAGCCCGAGGCGGTCCAGGTCGGCGGCAGCGACGGCGGCGGGGTCGGGGAAGGCGCGGCGCAGGCCGCCGTCCGGCGCGGCCAGGGGTGCCCCCGCGCGCGCCGCCAGGCGGCCCGCGAGGCCCGTCGCGGCGGCCACCGACACCTGCTGGCCCAGGACGGCGCGCACCGCGCCCTCGAACGGATCCCAGGCGCCCGGCACCCGCAGGCCCGGGCGAACGCGCACCCGCGGCCCGAGCAGCGGGTCGGCGCCGAGCGCCTCGGCCACGGCGAGCGGGTCCGCGTCCAGGTCCAGCAGGCGCCGTGCCCGGGCGGCGAGCGCGGCCACCTCGGCGTGCGCGTCGGCGGGCGCCTCCAGGACGACGGCGCGGCGGGCCGGCTCGGGACGCAGCGTCACCACCCGCGGGCCCGCGGCGGTGCCCGCCACGCGGCGGTAGACCCCGCCGACCACCTCCTCGACCCCCGCCACGGCCCGCGGCGCCAGGAACCCGAGCAGCGCCTCCATGTCGAGCGGTGGGCGGTACGCGATGCGCAGCGCCAGGTGCCCCGACGCCGGGCCGCCCGCCGCCCTGCCCCGCCGCAGCGCCCGCGGGGGGGCGCCGAAGGTCGCCCGCACCTCGGCGTTGAAGCGGCGCAGGCTGCGGTAGCCCGCCGCCAGCGCCACCTCCGCGACCGGCGCGCCGGAGGCCTCCAGCAGCACCCGCGCCAGGTGCGCCCGGCGTGCGCGGGCGATGTCGCGCGGGGTGGCGCCGAGCTCGGCGGCGAAGGCGCGCCGCAGCTGCCGCTCGCTCAGGTGCGTCGCGGCGGCGAGCGCCGAGACCGGGTTCCCGTCGAGGAAGCCGGCGTCGATCATCCGCAGCGCCCGGCGGACCTCGGGGGACCCGCCCGGCACCGGGGGCCCCGCCGGCGCCCGGTCGGGCCGGCAGCGCCGGCAGGGGCGCAGCCCGGCCCGCGCGGCCGCCGCCGCGGTGGGGTGGAAGCGCACGTTCTCCCGCCGGGGAAGCGGCGCCGGGCACACGGGCCGGCAGTAGATCCCGGTCGTCACGACGCCGGTGACGAAGCGGCCGTCGAAGCGCGGGTCGCGGCTGGAGATGGCGCGGTAGCAGGCCTCGAAGTCCCGGTGCATCGACGCCGAGGCTAGCGCCGCGCGCCTCCTCGTTCCGGCCGGGAACGGACGTCGCTGTCCCCGCGGACGGTGGTGCCGCGAGGGACCCCCTGAGTCCCCGCGGACGCTGGTGCCGCGAGGGACCCCCTGAGTCCCCGCGGACGGTGGCGCCGCGAGGGACCCCCTGAGTCCCCGCGGACGGTGGTGCCGCGAGGGACCCCCTGAATCCCCGCGGACGGTGGTGCCGCGAGGGACCCCCCGAGTCCCCGCGGACGCTGGTGCCGCGAGGGACCCCGGGAGTCGGCCCGGGACGCCCGGCCGCCGCCGCCGCCGCCGCGCTCCGCCCCGAGGGTGTGTGGACGGCCGCCGGGCCGGGTCAGGAGCGGGCGCGCCCGGTCACGCCCGCGTCACCGTGCAGGTCCGCACGCCCTCGAACTCGGCGCAGCCCACGCTCACCGCCAGCTGCGTCGCGGGGCCGTCGGCGTCGTCCCAGCCGCGGTAGGCGACCCCGATGCAGCCGGGACCCTCCGGCAGCGTCAGGACCGCCTCCGCGAGCGGCGACGCGGGGTAGCCGGGCAGCGGCACGACGGGCACGCCCGGCGCCGGGCGGGCGCAGTCGGCGCCCGGCTGCGCCCAGGCGACGAGTGAGCGTGCCAGGCGCGTCTGCCCGAAGCCGGTGACGCGGACCTCGGTGGTGAGCGGCGACACCGGCGCGAGGGCCAGGATCTCAGGGGCGACGGTGGGCGCGGGGCGCACGCACAGGGGCGGCGGGACCGGACGCGCACGGCCGCCGTACAGCCGCACCACCGCCCGCACGTCGGCCGCCGTGAGCAGCCCGCAGAACCGCCGCCCCAGCGGAGGCGCGCCGCAGGCGGTGCCGCGCACGCCGTCCTCGCCGGACGTGAACACGGGGTTCATGACGGCGCAGGTGCGGCCCCCGATGTGCCCCAGCCCGATCGCGTGGCCGATCTCGTGCGTGAGCAGGTGGACGGAGGCCGTGTCGTCCCCGCACTCGGACCAGCTCACGCGCCCGCTGATCGCCCGGTCGCCGGTGTAGCGGATGCCTCCGTAGCCCCCGCATGAGCGCCGGGCCGCGCCAGGGGGCAGCGGGCCGCCGCGGGGCCGGGCGACGACGATGTGCGCCCGGCTGCGGCGGGACGTGGGCGTGAGCCGCAGGCGTGCCCCGGTGCCGTTCCAGGCCGCGAGGGCGGGCCGCAGCAGCGCCGGCCGGACCCCGGGCTCCGCGAAGACGCGCACCACCGGCTCCTGCCAGCGCGGCGCCGCGGACGCGGGTCCGGCGCCGGCGGCGGCGAGCGCCGCGGCGAGCAGGACGGGGGCGGCGCGGCGGGCGATCACGGGCGGCTCCGGGCGTAGTCGCGGTCGGCGCGGTAGGCCCAGGCGAACACCTCGGCGATCACCGCGTAGAGCTCGGGGGGGACGTGCTGCCACAGCTCGAGGCCCGCCAGGGCCTCGGCCAGCGAGGGGTCCTCACGCACGGGCACGCCGTGCGCGCGCGCGGCGTCGACGATGCGGTCGGCGACCGATCCGCCCCCCGTCGCGGCCACCCGTGGTGCGTGGTCGCGCCCGCACGGGACTCGAGGAAGGCGCGGGCGGCCGGGGCGTTCGTGCGCACCGCGGCGTCCACGCCCGCGGGGGAGACGACGGCCTCCACCACCAGCGGTCCGAGCGCGTCCATGTGGAGCAGGAACGCCACGCGCGTCTCGCGCCCGCCGCCCCCGCCGCCCGCCTCGCCTTCGGGGTCGGGCAGCACGCGGACCTCCGCGGTGCGGCCGCCGGGCAGCGGCATCTGCAGGTAGGCGCCGGCTTGGGTGGGGTCGGCGGCGGGCTGGAATGCCGCCGGCACGACGGCCTGTGCCGTCAGCGCGTCGGCCGCGCGCTCGGCGGCGCGGGCGACGACCGGGGCCGCGGCCGGGTCGGCGGCCACGCGCAGCAGCAGATCGCGCAGCGTCGCGGCGGGGGCCGGCGGGTCGGGCGCGCCCGGGC
>DATMJR010000282.1:0-3494 GCA_035553775.1 Miltoncostaeaceae bacterium
CGGTCGCCGCGACGGCGTCCGGCGGCGGCACCGCGGCCGCCTTCGCGCAGCAGCTGGCCCAGGCGCAGACGACCGGCGGCCCCGGCGGGGCGACGGCGCTCGCCCTCCCGTCCGCTGCCGGGGGCGCCCTGCCGGGGGCCACCGGCTCCACGGGCCCCGTGTACGGGACCGTCAACGGCGTGCCCGTCGTCATCACGCCGCTCGCGACGGCTCCCGCGGCCCCGTCCGCGGCCGTCGCGGCGATGCCCGGCGCGGGCGCCGGCCCCGTGGGGCAGCGCCTGGTGGCGATCGCAGAGGCCGAGCTCGGGGTGCGCGAGCAGCCCCCGGGCTCCAACGACGGGCCGCGGATCGCCGAGTACCGCACCGCCACCCGGGGCGCCGGCGTCGGCCCCTGGTGCTCCTACTTCGTCTCCTGGGTCGGCGCCCAGGCGGGCGTCCCGATCGGCCCCGGCGGACGCGGGGAGGGATGGGTGCCCAACGTCGAGCGGTGGGGCCGGGACACCGGCCGCTGGATCCCGTCGGAGGCGGCGACGCCCGCCCAGCCGGGCGACGTCATCGTCTTCGACCGCAACCGCGACGGCCTCACCGACCACATCGGCATCGTCACGCGGGTGCGCGCCGACGGCGGGGTGGAGACCGTCGAGGGCAACTCCTCGGACGCGGTCTCGCGCCGCTCGTACGACCGGGGCGAGTGGGCGGGGCTGGTGCGGATGGCGGCGCCCGGGGCCTGAGCCGGCCGGCCGGAGGCCCGCCCGTGGCCAGCGCCGCCGGGACCGCCGCCGGAGCGGGGGTAAGCTGGACGCGATGGCCACCACCGAGACCGTGCGTCCGCCGCGCGTGCGCGAGCGCCCACGGGGACCGGGGGACGGCGCCGGCTCCGGCGGCCCCACCCACGTGATCGTCCTCAACGACGACCACAACACGTTCGAGCACGTCGCCCGCACGCTGTCCCGCGTCATCCCCGGCGTCGACTATGCGCGGGGCATGTCCTTCGCCGCGCAGATCCACACCCGGGGGCAGGCCCGCGTCTGGAGCGGGCACCGCGAGATCGCCGAGCTCTACTGGGAGCAGCTGCGGTCGGCCGGCCTCACGATGGCACCGCTCGACTGACCGGCGCGGAGGTCCTGCTGGCGGCGCTCGCCGCCGAGGGGGTGCCCCTGCTGTTCGGGAACCCCGGCTCCACGGAGCTGCCGGTGGTCGACGCCCTGGAGGGCGGCGGCGGGCCGGTGCGCTACGTGCTCGGGCTGCACGAGACCGCCGTGATGGGGATGGCGGACGGGTACGGCCAGGCCCGCCGGGGACTGGCGGCGGTCAACGTGCACGTGCAGCCCGGCCTCGCCAACGCCCTGTCGGGTGTGGTGAACGCCGCCCGTGCCCGGGTGCCGATGCTCGTCACCGTGGGTCAGCAGGTGACCTGGATGCGCGACGAGGACCCCTTCCTGGGCGGGGACCTGGTCGGCCTGGCGCTCCCGGTGGCCAAGGCGGCCTGGGAGGTGGAGCGGCCGGGCGACATGGGCCGGGAGGTGGCGCGCGCCTGCGCGCTCGCGCGCACCCCGCCCTGCGGCCCGGTGGTGCTGAGCCTGCCCCTGGACGTGCAGGCGGCCGAGTCGGGCGCGCCCGCCCCCGTCGCCGCCGCAGGGGCCCCGGCACCACCGCCTCCCGAGGCGCTGGACCGTGCCGCCGCGCTCCTGCGCGGCGCCGCCCGCCCCGCCCTGATCGCCGGTGACGCCGTCGCCCACGAGGGGGCGCACGCCGGCGTGGCGGCCCTCGCCGAGCGCCTCGGGGCACCCGTGTGGGGGGAGCCGCAGTCGGCCGGTGTCGCCCTGCCCTGGGATCACCCCCTGTGGCGCGGCGGCCTGCCCCCGTTCGCGGCCCCCCTGCGCGCCGCCCTCGCCGGGCACGACCTCGTGCTCGCGCTCGGAATGCCGGTCTTCCGCCTGTTCGGCAGCAGTCCCGGACCGCCGCTGCCGGACGGCTGCCGGCTGGTGCACGTCGACGTGGACCCGGCGAACATCGGGCGCGCCCTGGCGCCCGAGGTGGGCATCGTCGCCCACGTCGCCCCCGTCGTCGCCGGGCTGCACGCCCGCCTGGGGCCGGCCGACACCGCGGCCGCCGCCCGCCGGGCGGGCGAGGTGGCCCGTGCGGCCGCCGCCCGCCGCGCCGGCCGCCGGGCGCTCGCGGGCGGGGGCGCCGGCGCGGACGGCGCGGTGACCCCCGCGGGGCTGTGCCGGGCGCTGGCGGGCGCGATCGCCCCGCGCGACGTCGTCGTCGACGAGGGCCTCACCTCGACGCGCGGGCTCCGGGCGCTGGTGTCCGCGCGCCGGCCCGGCACCTGGTTCGCCCACCGTGGCAGCGCCCTCGGGTGGGGGCTCCCGGCGGCGGTGGGGGTCGCGCTCGCCGAGCGCGAGCGGGCCGCCGCCGGCGGCGGGCCCGCGCGCAGGGTGCTGTGCGTCCACGGGGACGGCTCCCTGATGTGGGGCGTGCACGCGCTGTGGACGGCCGCGCGGGAGCGGCTGCCCCTGGCCCTGGTGGTCGCCGACAACGGCGGGTACGAGATCCTGCGGGCGGGGATGGAGGGGCTCACCGGCCGCCCGGAGGGGGACTGGCCCGGGCTGCGCGTGGAGGACCCGCGTGTCGACGTCGCCGGCCTCTGCCGCGCGTTCGGTGCCCCGGTGGAGCTCCTTGACGCGCCGCGTGCGCTCCCCGCCGCGCTGGCGGACCTGTGGCGGCGCGCGGCGACGGGCCCCGCGGTGCTCGTGGTGCCGGTCGCCGGCCGCACGCCGCCGGTCGGCTTCCCGCTCCCGGTGTCCGCGTGACGGCCGCCGTGTTCCTCGTGGTGCTCGCGGTGGCCGTGGTCGGGGTGCTGGCGAAGATCACCTGGGACGCCGTCGGCATCCTCCGCGAGGAGCGGCGTGAGCACGGGCGCGTCACGCCCTACGGCCTGCTGCGCGTGGGCGTGATCGGCGTGCTGGTGCTGCTGTTCCTGGGCTGGCTGGTGCTGGGGTGGTTCCTGGGGGGCGACGAGCCCGTCCTCTAGGCCCAGACGATCCAGCCGTTCAGGGTCGACGCGAACAGCACCCAGGCCAGGTAGGGGGTGAGCGCCCACGCGGCGGGTCGCGAGACCCGGGCGAAGGCCGCCGTCGTGACCGCGATGGCCACCGCCAGCGCGACGATCACCGCCATGCCTCCGGCGGGGTCCTGCTCGCGGAAGAAGATCAGCGTCCAGAGCAGGTTCAGCGTGAGCTGGACGGCGTACGCGCCCAGCGCGACCACCACCTCCGACCGGCCGAGCCCGCGGCGGGCGACGTCCCAGGCGGCGACGGCCATCAGCGCGTAGAGCGGGGTCCACGCCGCCCCGAACGCCCACCCGGGAGGCTGCCAGGGGGCGGTGTCGAGCCCGTCGTACCACGACCCGGCGCCGGTGTCGGTCCAGCCGCTGCCCACCATCGCCACCACGGCCACCAGCGTGAGCGAGGTGATCAGCAGTCCCAGGC
>DATMJR010000283.1:0-5207 GCA_035553775.1 Miltoncostaeaceae bacterium
GGCTCATCGGTGACGACGGCGCGCGGTCGTTCCGCCGCACGGAGGGCTTCGACACCTCAGGCATCGAGTTCGTCGGCGCGTACGGCGAGCCGAACCTGGAGGCGATCGCGGCCCTGGAGCCCGACCTCATCATCGGCGACGAGTACAGCGTCGGGGACGACTACGACCAGCTGTCGCGGATCGCGCCGACCGTCGTCGTCCAGGTGTTCGGGCGCCCCCTCACCGAGGCCCTGCGGGACTTCGCCGAGGTGGTCGGTCGGGAGGAGCGCGCCGCCGAGCTGGAGGCCGAGTACCGCGCCCGCGTCGAGCGCCTGCGCGCGGCCCTCGGGGAGGACCGCGTCCGCACGACCGTATCCCTCATCGCCGCCGGCGATCCGGGGGTCTTCTACCAGTCGGACTCCGGGGGCCAGGCGCAGTACACGGTGATGCGCGACCTGGGGCTGCCGCGTCCGGCGCCCCAGCGCGAGGGCGCGACCGAGGACGTCGCGGAGTTCAGCCTGGAGCGGCTGCCCCGGCACGACGGCGACGTCCTGATCATCACCGACTACGGCGGCGAGGAACCGGACCCCGGCGTGACCGCGATCCGGCGCTCGCCGCTGTACCGCAACCTCGGCGCGACGCGGGCCGGCCAGAGCCACGTCATCGACGGCACGAGGTCCGTCGGATCGGCGTGGGCGCGCATGGGGGTCTTCCTCGGCGAGCTGGAGCGCATCCTGCTCGCGGAGGGCCTCGACCGCGACGTGGTGCGGGAGGGCTGATGGGGTCGACGACCGCGGCCCCGCCCGCCCCGTCCGCCCTCGGCGAAACCCTGGGGCGGTGCGGGGCCCTCGGCATCGAGGATTTCCCGACGCGGTTCACGGTGGGCGCCGCGGAGGGCGAGGGGTGGATCTCGCGGGACGATCTGCTCGACCCCGACATGCGCGTCGTGCCCATGGAGCTCTTCGGCCGGGTCGCGCAGAGCCGCAGGACGGCGGTCCGCGGCGTCTGGCTCCTCGAGGCGTACGTGGGGGCCGTCGCGGCCCCCGCGATCCTGACGGCGCTGACCGAGTCACGGATGCCCGACGTGGCGGCCGACGCGGTCCGCGTGCGGTTCACCGACGACGGAGAGCCCGCGGAGGTGCGGTTCCGGCGGCCGGCGATGGCCGTCCTGCCGGGCGATGCCGCCGCCGGGGATCCCGGCGTCGTGCTCGTCCGCGACCGGGATGCGCTGTGGGCCTGGTTCCGCGGGCGCCTCATCCCGCACCTCGAGCCCGTCGTCGAGGCACTCGCGCCGGTGGTGCGTCGCAGCCGCCGGGCCCTGTGGCGGTGCGTGTGCGACAGCCTGGGGGGATATCTGGAGTGGCTCGGCGACGGGGTCGGCCGCGGGGAGGCGGCCCGGTGCGACGAGGCGCTCCTGCTCGGCGTGGATCCCCCGCTGCTCGGCACCCGCCGCCGGGAGGAGGTGCGGTGGTCCGGCGGCACGCGGGTCGTCGCGGTGCGCAGCGGCTGCTGCCTGTCCTACCGCCGCGAGGGGCGCGGGGGGCGCGGCTGCTTCGGGTGTCCCCGCACGACGTCCGAGGAGCGCGTCGCCCGCATGGAGGAGTCCGGCTGACGCGGCCGGCCGGGCGCGCGGTATCCGCGGGCCGGGCGCTCACCGCCGTCTCCGCCGCCGCGGCGGTCGCGACCGGGGGCGGCACCGCTACCCTGCGCTCTCCGACCGTCATCCGTCCCGACAGGGGGGGACGCATGAGCCGAGGACGCCGTCCCGCCGCAGGCCCGCCCCGCGACCCTACGCCGGCGAACGGCCGCGAGTGGCACGACCCGGCGCGGGTGGAGGGCTACCTCCGCCACCCGGCGGCGGAACTCCCCTGGTGGCGCGAGAGCGAGAGCGCGCTCCTGGAGCACCTGCCCCGGCGGGTGACCCGGTTCCTCGACATCGGGACGGGCGACGGGCGCCTGATCGCGCTCGTGCGACGGGCGCATCCCGCCGCCGCCGCGGTCGGCCTCGACTTCTCGCCGCCGATGCTCGCGGCGGCGGCCCGGCGGTTCGCCGGGGTGCCGGATGTCGAGCTGATCGCCCACGACCTCGCGCACCCGCTGCCCCCGCTCGGGTCCTTCGACCTGATCGTGTCGGGCCTCGCGATCCACCACCTCGAGGACGCGCGGAAGCGGTCGCTGTACGGGGAGGTCCACCGCCTTCTCCGCCCGGGCGGGAGGTTCCTGAACCTCGAGCACGTCTCCTCGGCCACTGCGCGCCTCCATCGGGAGTTCATGACGCGGATCGGCGAGGCACCGGAGGACGAGGATCCGTCCGACCGGTGCGCGCCCGCGTGGCGGCAGGCCGAGTGGCTGCGCGAGGTCGGTTTCGCGGACGCCGACTGCCACTGGAAATGGCGGGAGATCGCGCTGATCGGCGGCCGGCGGGAGGCGGGTCCCGCGACCGTGCACGGGGCGCCGGGACCGGCCGGGGACGGGTCGCCGAACGCGGAAGGCCCCGCCGCAGCGAGGCCTTCCGGACGACCGGGGAGGTAGCGCATGCGGGATTCGAACCCGCGTTACCGCCGTGAGAGAGCAACCAAAAAATGGCGTTTTACAGGTAGTTCCGGTCGCGTTGTCCCGCTTGGACAACTCTTGGACACATCGCCCACCGGCACCTCGCTCCACCGCGCGAGGGAAAAAAGGTGCAATGACATTCGTCCCTGCTGCGTCAGGGCCGGGGGCGGGTGCCAGATGCTCGGTCCATGGGCGGACGGTGGAAGCGGTGCTGGGGGGGCGTGCGCCCCCCAGCACCCGTCCTGCCCTGCCGGCGTCCGCCTACTGCTCCCGTCGCACGCCCTTGAAGGGCGTCCCGTCGGACTTGACGTCCAGAACCGGCCCGTCGTCGCATCGCGCTTCACCCAGCGACCGCTGCTGGTCTGCGTCTGCGTTCGGTTGCGGACGGCGCCGATGCGTCGGCCGTCCCCGTGATGAGCGTTCTTGGCCATCGCCCACACCTCCTCTCCGCGGTCCGGATCACCCGGACGGACCAGGCTGCGACCGCTGCTTCGAATTGTGAAGCATGGCCCGGACACCCGAGGCCAAACGGCGGCGCAGTGGCATGACGGGGCTCACGTCGCGGCCGTCGAGCGTCTTTCCGAACGGAGCACCACCCTCCGGAGCGGCCCGCCGACCGACGCGACCGGCGGGACTCGAACAGCGCGGGAGGGCAAGAGAGGGCTCCCAATCCCCCGTGGCGCCGCACGTGACTGCAAGCCATGACTAGGCAAAACTCCTAGCCTAGGCTAAGTTCTGCGCATGACCGCTCATACCCCCGATCCGCGGCCGCGTCGCGGATTGACCCGTGCAGGCCTTTTCGGCTCCGCGGCCGGCGCGCTCGCTCTCTTCGGCGCCGGACGGCTGGCCTCTGCGACGCCGACCGAGACGAGCGACGCCGGGGCGCACGGTGCGACGGCGCACGCGGCGCCGGTCGGCACCGTCGATGCGGCCCGCAACGGGTTCGACCCCCATGCAATCCTCACCGACTTCGACTGGGGCCGCAGCCGCCGCACCGCGGATGGCCGCACGGTCCGCGAGTGGACCGTCGTGGCGCAGGACAAGGAGATCGAGGTCGCCCCAGGCGTGCGCTACGCGGCGTGGACGTACAACGGGCGCGTGCCCGGGCCCACCTTCCGCGCCAGGGAGGGGGAGCGGATGCGCGTGCGCTTCGTCAACGGCGGATCACACCCCCACACCATGCACTTCCACGGCATCCACCCAGCGGCGCACGACGGCGTCCCCGGGACCGGGCCGGGCGGCCTCGTCCGACCAGGTGAGGAGTTCACCTACGAGTTCGAGGCGCGACCCTTCGGCTTGCACCTGTACCACTGCCATTCGTTCCCCTTGGCGATGCACATCGCAAAGGGCCTGTATGGCGCATTCATCGTGGACCCCCGCCGCGGCCGGGAGGACGCGCACGAGATGGTCATGGTGCAGAACGCGTTCGACACCAACTTCGACGGCGCCAACGAGGTGTACGCCGTCAACACGGTCGCCTTCGCCTACTTCCACACCCCGATCCGTGTCCGCCGCGGTGAGCTCGTACGGATCTACCTGGTGAACATCGTCGAGTACGACCCGGTGAACTCGTTCCACCTCCACGGCAACTTCTTCCATCACTACCCGACGGGTACGTCGCTCGAGCCGGCCGAGTACACGGACACGGTCAGTCAGGTGCAGGGACAGCGCGGGATCCTCGAGATGCGGTTCCCGTATCCGGGCCGCTACATGTTCCATGCACACAAGTCCGAGTTCGCCGAGCTCGGCTGGGTCGGCCTGTTCGAGGTCACCGGGTGATGACGTGGCGCGTGCCCCTCGCCCGCGGTCGAAGCCTCCCCGCGTGGGTGCTCGGGCTCGGTCCCCTCCTGCTCGTCGCAGTCCTCGTGGCCGCGTTCCTCGCGTCGGGGGGTCCGGCGCTCGAGCGCAACGGGGTGCCCATTGAGGAGGTGAGCGTGGAGCGCACGGTCCTCCGCCCCGGACAGATCGAGCTCCACCTCCGCAATGACGGACCCGACGCGGTCTCCCTGGCCCAGGTGATCGTCAACGACGCCTACATCCCCGGCGCGGGGCCCCTGCCCGTCGAGCTCGGGCGCCTGGATGGGGTCACCCTGCGCGTGCCCTACGACTGGATCGAGGGTGAGGCCTACGAGGTGGGCGTCCTGACCTCGACGGGCGGTGTCGTCGACGCGCCGATCGCCGTCGCCGCCGAGACGCCCGCCGGCGACGCGTCGTTCCTCGGACTGCTTGCCCTCGTGGGGATCTACGTGGGGGTGATCCCGGTGAGCGTCGGGATGCTGTGGCTGCCGTTCGCGCGGCGCGTCCAGCCGGCACTGCTGCGGTTCCTGCTCGCGCTCACGGTCGGCCTGCTCGTGTTCCTCGGCGCCGACGCATTCGTCGAGGGCATCGAGGTCGGAGGGCAGGGCGCCCAGAGCTTCGGCGGGCCGGCGCTCGTGATCATCGGCGCCGTGGTGGCGTTCATCGTCCTGTCGGCCATCGACGCCGCGATGCGGAGCCGGCAGCGCGGCGCGTCGGGATTCCGCCTGTCCCTTCTCATCGCGATCGGGATCGGCCTCCACAATCTCGGTGAGGGGTTGGCGATCGGAAGCGCCTACGCCATCGGAGAACTCGCGCTGGGCGCGTTCCTCGTGATCGGGTTCGCGCTGCACAACACCACGGAGGGGCTGGCGACTGTC
>DATMJR010000284.1:0-2534 GCA_035553775.1 Miltoncostaeaceae bacterium
CCGTCCCAGTGCTCGTGGTGGTGGCGGATCCACAGGCACTGCTCGGGCGAGAGGGCGTCGGAGGTGATGCCCGCCCCGAGCGCGGCGTGGCGGCGCACCGCCTCGCGCTCCTCCTCGTCGAGCGGCCCCGGCTTCAGGAGCACCGCGTCCGGCACCCCGATCTTGCCGACGTCGTGCAGGAGCCCGGCCTCGCGCAGCTCGATGGCGCGCTCGGGCGACCAGCCGAGCGCCAGCGCGACGGCGTGCGAGAAGGCCGCCACCCGGTCCGAGTGCGCCTTGGTGGTGGAGTCCTTGGCGTCCACCGCCCGCGCCAGCGACCGCAGCGCCACCAGCGTCTGGGTGCGCTCCATGCGCTGGGCCCGCTCCACCACCGAGAGCGCCTCGTCCATCTCGCGGCTGTAGACGCACACCGCGTCGCGGCCATTGGCCTTGGCCCAGTAGAGGGCGCTGTCGGCCAGCCGGTACAGCTCGCCGGCGTCGCGCGCGACGGTGAGGCTGCAGACGCCCGCCGAGACCGTCACCCGCTCGCCCGCCCACAGCGGCTCCGACCCCACCGCCGCGCGCGCCCGCTCGACGGCCAGGGCCGCGGCGTCGGCGTCGCACTCGGGCAGGATCCAGGCGAACTCCTCGCCGCCCACGCGGGCCACCAGCTCGGCGGTGCGCGCCGTGCGGTTGAGGCGGGTGGCGATGGCGGCCAGCACCCGGTCGCCCGCCTGGTGGCCGTGCAGGTCGTTGAGGCGCTTGAAGTGGTCGATGTCGATCACCGCCAGCGACAGCGGCCGCTCGTAGCGGCGGGCGCGCGAGACCTCCTCGCGCAGCCGCTCGTGGAAGGCGCGGTGGTTGGCCAGGCCGGTGAGCGGGTCGGTGAGGGCCTGGGCGGCGAGCGCCGCCCGGGTCTCGGCGGCGGAGATCGCCACGGACACCAGCTCGGCGAACCGCTCCAGGCGCGCCTCGGCGCCCGGCGGCACGACCCGCCCGCGGCGGCCGAGGGCGACGACCGCGCCCCACAGGCGGCCCTCCACGCGCACGGGCGCGGCCACCGTGCTGGCGGGTGCGCCGGCATCGTGGGCCTCGCCCAGGGAGGGGTCGGCGGCCCGGGCGGTGCGCCCGGTGGCCATCATCCGCGCGAGGGCCGACTCGGGCGCGGGCGCGATCACGTCCCCGTCCTGCAGCACGGCGGCGCCCCCCGAGGCGATCACCGCGAGCGTGCCGTCGTCCTCGGCCCTCAGCACGTGGCCGACGTCGGCGTCCAGCAGCCGCGGCACCTCGTCGGCCACCATCCCGAAGGCGGCGGAGGCGTCGTTCTCGGTCGCGACGGCGATCGCCACCCGGCGCAGCGCCGCCTGCTCGGCCGCCTCGCGGTCCGAGCGGTCGGCGCGGGCGCTGGCCTCGCGCTCCGCCGCCACGCGGGCGGTGGCGTCGCGGGTGATCGCGATGATGCGCTGCAGCCGGCCGGTCTCGTCGTAGACCGCGCGCAGGTTGGAGTCGAGCCACACCGACGACCCGTCGGGGCGCGCGGCCCGGTAGGTCATCGCCTCCGAGTAGCCCTCGCCCTCGGCCATCTGCGCCAGGTTCGCGGCCACCCCGGCGCGGTCGTCCGGGTGGATGACGCTCAGCGGGTGGAGGCCCAGCAGGCTCCCCGGCGAGCGCTCCAGCAGGGCCCACGAGGCCTCCGACACCTCACGGTAGGCGCCGTCGGGGTCGTGCACCGAGATCATGTCGCCGGCGTGGCGGGCCACGAAGCCGAGCTCCTCGGCCATGCGGCGGCTCTGCTCCTCGGCCTCGCGACGGTCGGTGATGTCGCGCGCCGACACGTGCGACTCCACCAGCCGGCCGCGGTCGTCGCGCAGCGGGTGGCACACGACCTCGAGCCACAGCCAGCGGCCGTCGGCGTGGCGGGCGCGGAAGGTGATGGTGGCCACCGACCCCTCGGCGGCGAAGGCGGCGTGCTCGGCCCGGACCCGCTCGGCGTCGTCGGGGTGCACCAGGTCGAGCAGGCGGTGCCCGCGCAGCGCGTCGGGGCGGCGGCCGAGCACGCGCTCGGTGGAGGGCGACACGAACAGGAAGCGCAGGCTGGCCGACAGCCGCGCCACGACGTCGCTGGAGTTCTCGGCGATGAGCTCGTAGGTGCGACGCGACTCGCGGCCGACCTCCTCGGCCAGCAGCCGCTCGGTGATGTCCTCGATGACGATCACCACGCCGCCGGGCCCCTCATCGCCGGCGGGCAGCGCCACCGAGTCGACCCGCGCCTGGAAGCGCGTGCCGTCGCGGTGCACGAGCGTGAACTCCCCGCGCGCGGGCACGGCGCCCGGGCGCACGCCGGGGGCGGAGCGCCGCAGCCGCTCGCTCTCCTCGGGCGGCCACCACGGCGGCGGGCCGGTGCGCCCCACCACCTCGGCGGCCCGGAAGCCCGTGAGCGCCTCCAGCCCGGGGTTGACCGCGACGATCCTCCCGGCGGCGTCGTACACCACGACGCCCTGACGCAGGTCCGCGGGCGCGGGCGCGGTGCCCGCCGGTGCGGCGGGCACCGCGCC
>DATMJR010000285.1:0-3438 GCA_035553775.1 Miltoncostaeaceae bacterium
GCCGCAGCCGGACGGCGACGATCCCCTCGGCCCCGCCGGCGGCGTTCCGCGCGGCGTAGGCGCGCACGAGGTCCGGTGGGCCGGCCGTCACGCGCCCAGCATGGCAGCCCGGGTCGCGGCGACCGACCCGCCGGCGGCTCGGCCGCCACCGGGCCGCGGGCGCCCCGCACGTGCCCGGGGCCCTCTCCCCGACGCGGCGTCCCGCCCCGGCGCCTACGGTCGGGACATGAGGCGCCGCGCGCCGGTCCACCCCGTCCGCCACCCGGGAGACGCCCGTGCACGACACCCACCAGCTGACCGTGGACGAGGCCGCCGCCCTCGTCGCCTCCGACGCCGAGCGGGGCCTCACGGGGGAGGAGGTTGCGCGGCGGCGGGAGGTGCACGGGCCCAACACGCTGCCGGGGCCTCGGCGCCGCGGCCCGCTGCGGCGGCTGGCCGCGCAGTTCCACAACCCGCTGATCTACGTGCTCGTGGCCGCCGCCGGCGTCACGGCCGCCATCGGCGACCTGGTCGACACCGGCGTCATCGCCGGCGTGGTGCTGGTCAACGCCGTGATCGGATTCGTGCAGGAGTCCCGTGCGGAGCGCGCCCTGCAGGCCCTGATGTCGATCGCTTCGACCCGCGCCACGGTCGTCCGCGACGGCCGGCGCCGGGTGGTGGACTCGGCCGAGCTCGTGCCCGGGGACCTCGTGCACCTCGAGGCGGGCGACCGCGTGCCCGCCGACGTACGCCTCGCATGGGTGCGACAGCTGGGCGTCGACGAGTCGATGCTCACCGGGGAGTCGGTGCCCGTGGACAAGCGCACGGACCCCCTCGCGGGCGACGCCGTGGTGGCCGACCGCCTCAACATGGCCTTCGCCGGGACCCTGGTGACCACGGGCGGCGGCACGGGCCTGGTCGTGGCGACCGGGGCGGACACGGAGCTCGGCGCGATCCACCGGCTGGTGGGTGAGGCGACCGAGATCGCCACCCCCCTGACGCGCCGCATCGCCCACTTCGGGCGCTTCCTGACCGCGGCGATCCTGGTGCTCGCCGCCCTCACGTTCGTGCTGGGATTGGCGCGGGGCGAGCCGGCGGCCGACATGTTCACGGCCGCCGTCGCGCTCGCCGTGGCGGCGATCCCCGAGGGCCTGCCGGCGGCCGTGACGATCGCGCTGGCGCTCGGCGTGTCGCGGATGGCGCGCCGCCGCGCGATCGTGCGGCGCCTGCCCGCCGCCGAGACCCTCGGAAGCACGACGGTCATCTGCAGCGACAAGACGGGCACCCTCACCGAGAACCGGATGACCGTGCGGCGCATCTGGGCCGGCGGCGCCCTCTGGGACGTGGCCGGGGACGGGTACGGGCCCGAGGGGGCGGTCGCACCCGCCGACCCGCACCGCGCGCCGCACGACGCCCTGCGTGCGTGCCTGGAGGCCGCCGCGCTGTGCACCGACGCCCGCCTGCGTGCGGAGGACGGGCGCTGGGAGGTGGTCGGGGACCCCACGGAGGGGGCGCTCCTGGCCGCCGCCCGTCGCGGGGGCGTGGACCCGTCCGCACTGCGCGAGGGTGCCCGGCGCCGCGACGTGCTCCCGTTCTCCTCCGAGCGGGGCTGGATGGCGACCCTGGACGACGCTCCGCAGGGTGCTGCGGTTCACGTGAAGGGCGGCGTCGAGCGCATCCTCGAGCGCAGCGCCTGGATGCGGGTGGGCGACGACGTGGAGCCGCTCGACCGGGACCGGGTGCTGGACCACGCCGCACGGCTGGCCGAGGAGGGGCTGCGGGTGCTGGCGATCGCGCGCGCACCGGCCGGGGACGCCGCCGAACTGCACGAGGACGACATCGACGGTCTCACGCTGCTCGGGCTGCAGGGCATGCTCGACCCGCCGCGGGCGGAGGCCGTCGCGGCCGTCGCGGCCTGCCGGCGGGCGGGCATCGCGGTGAAGATGGTGACGGGCGACCAGCTGGAGACGGCGCGCTCGATCGCCCGCAGGGTCGGCCTGGCGCGCGCCGGCGAGCCGGTCGCGCTGTCCGGGGTGCAGTTGCAGGACGTGGACGCGCACGACCTGCCCGACGTCGCGGACGCGACGGACGTGTTCGCGCGGGTCTCCCCGGAGCAGAAGCTGCGCCTGGTGCGGGCGCTGCAGGGGCGCGGGCACGTCGTGGCGATGACGGGCGACGGCGTCAACGACGCCCCCGCGCTTCGTCAGGCCGACCTCGGCATCGCGATGGGGCGCGACGGCACGGAGGTGGCCAAGGAGGCCGGGGACATCGTGCTGGCCGACGACGACTTCGCCACGATCGCCGCCGCCGTGGAGGAGGGGCGGCGCGTCTTCGACAACATCACCAAGTTCATCGTCTGGACCCTCCCGACCAATCTCGGCCAGGGCCTGGTGATCATCGCGGCGATCGTGTTCGGCGCGACGCTGCCGATCCTCCCCACCCAGATCCTGTGGATCAATATGATCACGGCCGTCGGCCTGGGGCTGATGCTCGCCTGGGAGCGGCTGGAGCCGGACGCGATGTCCCGCCCGCCCCGGGATCCGGCCCAGCCGCTGCTGACCCGCACGCTGCTGGAGCGGATGGCCCTGGTGGGCGTGCTGCTGCTGGCGGGGTCGTTCGGGCTGTTCGCGCTGGAGCGGCACCTGGGCACCGGCCTCGACGAGGCCCGCACGGTCGCGGCCACGGTGTTCGTGGTCGGGCAGGCCTTCTACCTGCTCAACTGCCGCTCGCTGACGCGATCGTTCCTGAGCCTCGGCGCGTTCTCGAACCGCTGGCTCGTCGGCGGCGTCACGGTGACGCTGGCCCTGCAGCTGATGTTCGCCTACGCGCCGTTCATGCAGGCGCTCTTCGCCACCGACGGCCCGTCGGCGGACGCGTGGCTGCGCATCCTCGCGGTCGGGGCCGGCATCGCCCTCGTGATCGGCGCCGAGAAGCGCCTGCGGCGGCGCGGGTGCCGTCCACCGCGGCGACGACGTGGGTGAAGGTCATGGGGTCCGCCTCTCGGTCGGGGTCGGGGAGTGATGCGTACGGCGCCCGCCGCCGCGCGCAGGGGCGGCTCGGCGCCGGCGGAGCAACTTCTCGGCGCCGATCACCAGCGCGATGCACGCGCCCACGGCCAGTATCCGCAGCCACGCATCCGGGGAGGGGCCACGGGTGCTGAACAGGGTCTGCATGAACGGCGCGTAGGCGAACATCAGCTGAAGCGCGAGCGTCACGGTGATGCCGCCGATCAGCCAGCGGTTGGAGAACGCGCCCAGGCTGAGGAACGACCGCGTCAGCGAGCGGCAGTTGAGCAGGTAGAAGGCCTGTCCCACGACGAACACGGTGGCGGCGACGGTGCGCGCCTCGTCGAGGCCGGCGCCCAGATGTCGCTCCAGCGCGAACAACCCCCAGGAGCCGGCCAGGAGCAACAGGCCCACCAGCGCCATGCGCTCCAGGAGCGTCCGGGTCAGGAGGGGC
>DATMJR010000286.1:0-4950 GCA_035553775.1 Miltoncostaeaceae bacterium
GCTTGACGCCCTCGGAACCACGGGGGGGACGATGATCAGTCGCCGGACGGACCGAGGGTGTGCGTGGCGCACCCGGGGGACGCCCTCCTCGTTCCACCAGAGGAGAGAGCCGTGCTCAGCCCGTTCGCCCCCCCCGCACCACCTTTCTCGATCGCCGTCGTCCCCGACCGGCAGCGGGTCGTCCTCCACCCGGTGGGGGAGCTGGACCTGCTGACCATCCCGGCCCTGCGGCGCGAGGTGGTCCGCCTCCACGAGGTGGGGTTCACCGACGTCCTCGTCGACCTCGCCGGCCTCGGGTTCATCGACTCCGAGGGCGTCAAGCTGCTGCTGGCGCTGCGGCGGGAGGCGGTCGGGACCGGCCGTCGCGTCACCGTCGCGCCCGGGCCGGCCCAGGTGCAGCGGGTCTTCGCGCTCACGATGACCCTGGACCTCCTGGAGTGGGAGACCGCCGCCGGCGACACCCGGTGAGGGGCGGCGGGGCGGCCCCCGCCCCCTCAGTCGGCGAGCGGGCCGGTGCCCGGGCGGTCGGACGCGTCGAGCCGGCGGATCGCCAGGGGCGAACCGTCGTGGGGCACGTGCACCGAGTACCGGTGCGCCGGATCGCGCTGCACGAAGGTGAACTCCCAATCGGCCCGCGTCCACCCCACCCACGTCAGCATCAGGGAGCGGGCCTCGGGGTGGGCGGTCAGGACCGCGCGTTGCGCGTTGATGAGGGCGGCCTGGCCGGCCGGTCCGAGGATCTCGCGCACCCGCGGATCCGTCAACGGAAGGGGAGTTCCACGACGCAGGCGGTTCCCTCGACGCCGTCGACCGACACATCGGCGCCGGGTGGCACCTCGCGCCGCAGGATGGCCAGCCCGACGTGGCCGAAGCGCGGGCTCGCCGCCGCCGAGGTCACCGTGCCCACCGCGCGCCCCGCCGCGCGCACCTCGGCACCGGCGCGCAGGGGCGTGGCGGAGGCGAGCCCCCGCAGGACCCGGTTGACCCGGCCGCGGTGCTGCGCCCGCGCGACGGTCTCCTGGCCCAGGTAGCAGCCCTTGGTGAACGACACCGCGCGGTCCTCGAGGCCCGCCTCCTGGACGAGGGTCCGGGGGCCGGTGTCGACGCCGATGCGCGGCGCGCCGCGCTCGATGCGCAGCGACTCCAGCGCCTCGGGCGGCGCCTCGGGGAGCCCGCTCGCCGCGAGCGCCGCGTCGACGTCGTCGGCGAGCACCTCCCAGGTGCCCGGCACGAGCCCGGGCACCGTCTCCACTCCAGTGGGCGGCGGGGCGGTCACCACCAGCGTCTCCGCGGGCTCCGGGCCCAGCAGCTCGAGGTCCTCGGAGAAGTGATAGCGGGCCAGGGTCGCCACCAGGGGCTCGGCGGCGTCCGGGTCGGCCACCAGGGTGAATGCGTCGTCGGCGTCCCGGCGGACCCGCATCCCGGCGACGATGTGCCCGCGCTCGTCGAGGAGCAGCGCGACCGTCGCGTCGCCGGGCGCGAGCCCGGCGACGTCGTTCGACAGCAGCCCCTGCAGGAACCGCGCCGCGTCCGGCCCCTCCACCCACACGAGCGCGGCGCGGCTGCGGACCGCCACCGCGGCCGCCGCGTGCAGCCCGGCCTCCACTAGTGCGGGACCCGGCCGTTGGTCTTCGCGCGCGCCGCGGCCATCGTCGCCCGCTCGGCGACCGCGAGCATCGCGTCCAGGGCGTCGCGCACCTCGCCCAGCCGGGCGTTCTCGTCGCGCGTCTCCAGGAGGCCCTGCGCCACGCCCGGGTGCAGCTCCACGGCGCCACCGACCGCGTACGACAGCGGCACGCCCGCGGGCGCCTCGGGCTCGCGCGGCGCCCCCGCCACGCGCTCGGCCAGGCGCCGGAAGCGCTCCCGCACCTCGCGCTGGAGCTCCGGGTCCGGCGTCACGGCCGCGTCCGTCAGCGTGCGGCACATCGCCGAGAAGTAGAGGGCGCCCTCGGTCTCCTCCACGACCTCCACGGGTTCCACCCCCCGCACCACCACGTGCAGCCGGCCGTCGTCGCTGCGCTGGACCAGCTCCTCGAACCGCGCGGCGCAGCCCACGCGGGCCGTCTCGCCGGACTCCGCCCGGATCAGCACGAAGGGCAGGTCGCCGAGCACGCAGTCGGCGTAGAGCTGGCGGTAGCGGGGCTCGAACAGGTGCAGGGGGAGCCGCTCGCCCGGCAGCAGCACCAGGTCGAGGGGGAAGAGGCCGAGATCACGGAGTTCCGCCACGCGGGCGAGCATAGGACACCCCCGCGACGGAAGGCCCCGGGCGGTCGCCGCGGGGGCGGAGCGCCCCGGCCGGGCTAGCATGCGCGGCCATGTCCGCCGCCCCGACGCTCCCCGACGGCATCGTCCGGCCCGCGCTCGCCCACGTGGCCCCCTATCAGCCCGGCCGGCCCATCGACGACGTGCGGCGCGAGCTGGGGCTGGACCACGTGGTGAAGCTGGCCTCCAACGAGGGCCCCTACCCGCCCTTCCCCGCCGCGCTCGAGGCCGTCGCCCGCGCCGCCGTCGAGCAGCGGCTGTACCCGGACCCCGGGGCGTGGGCCCTGCGCGACGCGCTCTCGGCGCGGACGGGGGTCGCCGCGGATCGGATCCTGGTGGGCAACGGCGTCGACAGCCTCATCAAGCTGCTCTGCCTCGCCCTGCTCGACCCCGGCGACGCGCTGGCGATGGGGTGGCCGTCGTTCATCTCCTGGCGCCAGGGGGCCGGGGTGCAGGGCGCCGAGGTGCGGGCCGCCCCCCTGGCGGCCGGGGGGGCCTACGACCTGGACGCCCTCGCGGCCGCCGTCACCGGCGCCACCAAGCTCGTGGTCGTGGTGAGCCCCAACAACCCCACCGGGGGCGCCGTCGCCGCCGGCGACCTCGCCCGCTTCCTCGACGCCCTGCCGGGTCACGTGCTCCCGGTCCTGGACGAGGCCTACTTCGAGTACCTGCCGCCGGGCGGCCACGACGGGGCGGCGCTCGTACGCGAGGGTCGCCGGCTGGTGGTGCTGCGCACCTTCTCGAAGGCCTACGGCCTGGCCGGCCTGCGCGTGGGCTACCTGCTCGGCCCCGCCGATCTGGTCGTCGCGCTGGGACGGGTGCGCAACGCGTTCGACGTCAACGGGCTCGCGCAGGTGGCGGCCGTGGCGAGCCTGGAGCAGGGCGACGCGCTGCTGCCGGAGCGGATGCGCGAGATCCGCGACGAGCGGGAGCGGGTGGCCGCGGCGCTGACCGGCGCCGGGCTCACGCCGCTGCCCTCGACGGCGAACTTCCTGCTGGTCCCCTGCGGGTCCGCGGAGGCCGCGGCCGCGCTGGCCGACGGCCTGCTGCGCCGCGGGGTGATCGTGCGCCCCACGGCCCCGTTCGGGGACGCGCAGGCGGTGCGCATCACGATCGGCCTGCCGGAGGAGAACGACGCGCTGCTGGACGCCCTGCGCGCGGTGCGGGACGCCCGGTAGGCGCCGCTCACGCGCCGGCGAGCGCCTCCGCGAGCTCCAGCACCAGGCCCGTGCCGAAGCCGGTTCCGCGGCCGTCCACCATCGCCGTCCCCGCGACGTCGACGTGGCACCAGGGCAGCCCGCCGGTGAACTCGCGGAGGAACTGGGCGGCGTAGACCGCCCCCGCCTGCCGCTTGGGCGAGGAGTTCGACAGGTCGGCGACCTTGCTCTCGATCAGCGGGCGGTACCGGGGGTGCATTGGCATCGGCCAGCAGATCTCGCCCGCCCGGTCCCCGGCGGCGCGCACGCGCTCGGTCCACTCCGGATCGCTGCCGAACAGCCCCGCGTAGACCTCACCCAACGCGACCACGATCGCGCCCGTCAGGGTGGCGAAGTCGACCATGTGCGTGACGCCGCACTCCCGGTGGGCGTACGTCAGGGCGTCGGCGAGGATCAGCCGGCCCTCGGCGTCCGTGTTGGTGACCTCGATCGTGGTGCCGCTCATCGCCCGCAGGACGTCGCCGGGCTTGGTGGCGGTGCCGCTCGGCATGTTCTCGGTGGCCGGCACGACCGCGACCACCCGCAGCGGCACCCGCGACCGGGCGATCAGGCCCGTGCCCTCGATCACGGCCGCCCCCCCGGCCATGTCCATCTTCATCTCCTCCATGCCCCCGGAGGGCTTGATGGAGATGCCCCCGGTGTCGAAGGTGACGGCCTTGCCGACCAGGCCGAGCACCGGCCCGTCCGCGACGGCGTCGTCCGGCGTCCAGCGCATCACGATCATGCGCGGGGGCTCGGCGGAGCCGCGCGCCACCCCCAGCAGGCCGCCCGCGCCGAGCCGCACGAGGTCGTCCCGGTCCAGCACCGTGACCTCCAGCCCGGGCGTGGCGTCCGCCAGTTCCCGCGCCCGGCCGGCGAGCGCCGAGGGGGTCATGTCGTTGGAGGGGAAGTCCACCAGCTCCCGGGTGGCCGCGAGGGCGGCCGCGATGCGGCCCGCCCGCGTCACGTCCGCCGCGCCCGCCGCGGACGCGGCGACCGTCAGGGCCTGCACGCGGGGCCGGTCCGCCGCCTCGCCCGTGCGGTAGCGGTCGAACCGGTACTCGCCCTGCGCGAGGCCGGTGACGGCGGCGGTCACGCGGGGCGCGTCAGCGTCGCCGGCCGCCAGCGCCACCGTCCGCGCCCGCAGGCGCCCCGCCGCCCGCCCCGCGGCCCGCCCGGCGTCGCGCCATGCCTCCGCGTCGCCCTCGCCGACGCCGACCGCGACGACCCGCGTCGCGGCGAGGTCGCCCCGCGTGTGCAGCACCACCGACGACCCGGCCTTCGCGTCCAGCTCGCCGTCGGCGACGCAGCGGGCGAGCAGCCCGCCGAGGGCCGCGTCCACGGCGGCGGCGGGCCCGGTCAGGGTGGCCGCGGGGGCCGCCACCGGCACCACCAGCAGGTCGGCGGGGAGCGCGAGGGGATCGCCGGAGGCGGAGAGCGTGATGTCCATGGGTCCTCGGAGGGCGGGGAGGGGCGGTGCGCGGGCCGGCGC
>DATMJR010000287.1:0-7540 GCA_035553775.1 Miltoncostaeaceae bacterium
GGCGGACCCCTGACCTCGCGGCGGGCACCCGATCGGTCACGGCGCCCTGGTGATCCCCACGCAGGACAGGTGCTCCGCATCCGGGTCTGCGGGCCCCCCGGCGGCCCGACCGCCCCGCGCGGCCCCGGGGGGGGCGATGACGGTGCCGGGGCGAGCGCCGCCGACGCGCGCCCCGGGCAGCCGGAGACCTCTCAGGCGCTCATCGCGGGCGCGGCGGCGCCCTCGCCGGTGAGCTGGGCGAGCATCGCGAGCGGGTTGAAGTAGTGGTCGAGCCGGGTGATGAGCCCATCGGCGACCACGAGGAACATCGCGGCGGGCAGCTCGATGGTGCGTCCGGTCGCCGGCACGGTGGTCCCGTCGGGGAGGACCAGGTCGCCCCGGTGGGTCCCGCGCCACAGGATCTGCAGCGCCACGCGACCGCCGTCCTCGGACACGCTGAGCATCTCCCCATCGATGTCCGGGAAGACCTCGCGCCAGGCGAGGTTGTGGGCGGCCATCGCCTCGCCGCCGTGCACCGTCCGCCCCGTCGCATGCTCGTGCAGCACGGCGTCGGGGGCATAGGTGGGCGCGAAGGCCCGGTGGTCGTTGCGCCGCCACGCATCGAAGCTCGCCATCACCGCATCGGTCGCGCTGCCCATCGCCCCTCCTTGTGATCGCCTCTTGGACCCGACCGTGCGGCACCGCGGCCGCACGTAGCATCAGGGGAATCCCTCGTTGCTCCCGGAGGTCCGTGCATGCCCGTCACCCGCGCCGTCCGCATCGCCGCCTTCGGGGAGCCGGCCGAGGTCGTCACCACCGAGGAGGTGCCCACGCCCGAGGCCGGGCCGGGCGAGGTGGTGGTGCGGATGCGGGTGCGCCCGGTGAACCCGAGCGACCTGTCGCTGATGCGCGGCCGCTACGGGCAGCTGCCGCCGCTGCCGGCGACGCCGGGCCTGGAGGGCATGGGGGTCGTGGAGTCGGTGGGCCCCGGCGCGGAGGGCGTGGCGCTGGGCGCCCGGGTCGTGCCGGTGGGCGTGATGGGCACCTGGTCGGAGCGGGTCGTCGCGCCGGCCGCGCAGCTGGTGCCGGTGCCCGACGGGGTGGGCGACGAGGCCGCGGCCCAGCTGGTGGTGAACCCGCTCACCGCCTGGATCATGCTGACCGAGGAGCTGGACGTGCAGCCCGGCGAATGGCTGCTGCAGGACGCCGCCGGCTCCACGCTGGGCCGTGTGGTGCTGCAGCTCGCGCGGCTGCGCGGCTTCCGCACCATCAACGTCGTGCGCCGCGCGGAGCAGGCCGAGGAGCTGCGGGCGCTCGGCGCCGACGAGGTCGTGGTCAGCGAGGGCGAGGGGCTGGCGGAGCGCGTGCAGCAGATCACCGGCGGCGCCGGGGTCGCCAAGGCGATGGACGCCGTGGGCGGGGTCCTCGGCGCGCGCATGGCCGACTGCCTGGCACCCGGCGGCACGCTGCTGGTGTACGGGCTGCTGTCCCGGGAGCCGCTCCCGCTGGACGGACGCCGGCTCATCTTCGGCGGCACCACCGTGCGCGGCTTCTGGCTGACGCAGTGGATGACCCAGAACCCGCCGCAGCGCGTCGCCGAGGCGATGGGGACGATGATGCGGATGATGGCCGAGGGCACGATCGCGCCGCCGGTGGAGGCCCGTTACGAGCTGGCCGAGGCGCGCGCCGCGGTCGCCCACGCCGAGCGACCGGGACGGTCGGGCAAGGTGCTGCTGGTCGGGTAGCCCTAAGCTCCGGCGTCGGCGGCGACTCCGGGGGGATGCGTGAGCGAGCGGTGGGACGTGGTGGTGGTGGGCGGCGGGCCCGCGGGGTCGACGGCCGCATACCGGCTGGCGACCGCGGGCGCGCGCGTGGCCCTGCTCGACCGTGCCCGCTTCCCGCGGGACAAGCCCTGCGGCGGCGGCGTGACCGAGCGCGGGCGGCGGCTTCTGCCCTTCTCGATCGCGCCCGTGGTGGAGGCGGTCGTGGACCGGCTCGACGTGCGGATGGGCTACCGCAGCCCGCTGCGCGGCGTCGCCAGCGACGGGCCCGCCGTCTGGATGACGCAGCGCCGCCGGCTGGACCACTTCCTGCTGGAGCGCGCGGCCGAGGCCGGTACCGAGGTGCGTGACGGCCTGCGCGTGCGCGGGCTGGAGCACGGCGCGCGCGGGGTCCGCGTGGCCACCGACGCCGGGGTGCTCGAGGCGACGGCGGTGATCGGCGCCGACGGCGCCAACGGCACCACCCGGGCGGCGCTCGGCGCGGCGCCGCACTCCCACGCGGTGGCCCTGGAGGGCAACCTGCGGCGCGGGGCCGCGGGCTTCGACGACGCGCCCTACACCACCCGCGCGCTGCTGGAGTTCGACGTGGTGCCCGGGGGCTACGGATGGATCTTCCCCAAGGGCGATCACGTCAACTTCGGGGTGGGCGGCTGGCTGGAGGAGGGCCCGCGGATGCGCGCCCACCTGGACGCGCTGTGCGCCGCGCACGGGGTCTCCATCGACGACCTGACCGGCCTGCGCGGGCACCGCCTGCCCATCCGGCGGGCCGGGTCGGTGGTGGCGACACCGCGGGCGCTGCTGGTGGGCGACGCCGCGGGCCTCGTCGACCCGTTCAGCGGCGATGGCATGTACGAGGCGTTCCTGTCGAGCAGGATCGCCGCCGAGGAGGTGGGCGCCCTGCTCGCCGGCACGCGCCGGGACCTGTCGGCCTACCCCGGGCGGCTGGAGGAGGCGCTGGCCGCCCACCGGGCCGCGGCCTGGCTGGCGAAGACGACCATCGAGCGCGCGCCGGGCGTCATGTACGCGATCCTCGGCTCGTCCCGGATGCAGCGCCTGGTGGGGCGCCGCGTGCAGGACGGCGCCCCCGTGGCGGGACCCACGATGCGCCGCATCGGCACCGCCGCCGCGCGGGCCGCGCGCCGCGCGCTGGGGTCGCCGGCGGCCTAGCTCCCGGCCGACGCGTGCGCCGACCGGGACGCGCGGGGCGACCCGGTCGGTACGGGGCACGGGGCCCCACCGCGACGGGAGGTCGGCGGCACACCCGGGCCCGCCCCCTCAGTCGGGCCCGGGCGGCCGCGCGCCCTCCACGGACGTGGTGCTGCGCACGCTACCGCGCCGACCGGGTCCGTGTCATCCGTCACATGCGCGCGGGCGTCGACGCCGGCCCGGGTCAGCAGCCACGAGATGACCGAGTTGGAGTTCCACATCTCCCCCGCGCCGAGCTCGTCGCGCCCCCAGACGGGCGTGGGCACGCACGGCACGAGCGCCAGCAGGCGCTCCGCGCAGGCGGCGTCGTCGCTGACGCGCAGCGGGCCGCCGGCCGCCTCGGCGGCGTCGGGGATGACGCCGTCCCGCCAGCACCGGACCTCGTACCGGAACAGGCGCAGCCGGCCCGCGGCGCGCAGGCCGACGGCGCCCCCGGTGACCACCCCGCGCGCACCGGCCCGTCCCCACGCCGGCGCCTGCTCCGCCGCCACACGCCCCATCGGCGTGCGCACCTCGAGCGCCGAGTGGTAGAGGTCACGGCGCGGGCGGTGCGCGACCCGGGCGACGACCCACTCGAACGCCCGGCCGCTCCACCGCACGCAGTGACCCCCGGCTCCGAGCGGCAGCCAGAGGAGGTCGATGCCGGCGTCACCCAGGCGGTGAGCATCGGGCGCGCGGGGCGGCGGGGCGTCGGGGGATCCCGCGATACGTCACGCGGGAAGACCGCGGTGCCGGCACCGGCCGGCCGTGCGGGCGGGAGAGCCTCCCCTTCCCGCCCGCCGGGCGGGCTGACACGATCGGCCCCCATGACGTTCACGCACCCCACGTCCCCGATGGGGCGGCGCCCGCCGCGCGACGACGGCGGGCTGTCGGAGGCCGAGGCCGCCCGCATCCTGGAGCTCCGGGGCGGTGAGCCGGAGGCGCGGCCGAGCCGCAGCACGCGCAGCATCGTCCGCGCCAACACGCTGACGCTCTTCAACCTGATCCTGGTCGTGTTCGGCGTGCTGACGCTCACCGCCGGCGACTGGCGGGACGCGCTCTTCCTGGCGATCCTCGTGGGCAACTCGGGGATCGGGATCATCCAGGAACTGCGCTCGAAGCGGGCGCTCGACCGCCTGGCCGCGCTGGTCACCCCCTCCGCCCGGGTGGTGCGCGACGGCCGGGAGCGCAGCATCCCCGTGGGCCGGGTGGTGCCCGGGGACCTGATCGTGGCGGCGGCGGGCGACCAGATCGTGGCGGACGGCCCCGTCGTGCGGGCCGACGGGCTGGCGCTGGACGAGTCGGTGCTCACCGGCGAGTCCGTGGCCGTGCCCCGCGACATCGGGGACGAGGTCCGCGCGGGGTCGTTCGTGGCCGAGGGCGCGGGCGCCTACCGGGCGGAGGCCGTCGGCGCGGACAGCTATGCGCAGCGGGTCACGGGCGAGGCGCGGGAGTTCCGGCATCCGCTGTCGCCCCTGCAGATGCAGGTCAACCGGCTGCTGGTGGTGCTGACGGCGATCATGGTGCCGCTCGGCATCTCGTTCGCCGTGGTGCTGGCGCGGCGCGACACCCCCTTCCGCGACGCCGTGTCGGAGGCGACGGCCGGCGTGGTGACCCTGGTGCCCGAGGGTCTGATCCTGCTCGTGAGCCTGGCCTACGCCATCTCGGCACTGCGCATGACGCGTCGCGGCGCCCTGGCGCAGCAGCTGTCGGCGGTCGAATCGCTGAGCGCCGCAGAGATCCTCTGCCTCGACAAGACCGGCACCCTCACCGAGGACGCGCTGCGGGTGGTCGGCCTGGTCCCCGCGCCGGACGTGGCCGAGGACGAGCTGGCCGACCTGGCCGCCCGTTACGCGGCCGCCGCGGGCGACCCGGACGCGATGCTGACGGCGATGCGGTCGCTGCGCGAGGGGCTCGCCCCCGAGGAGCCCGACGCCCGGGTGCCGTTCTCGTCGCGGCGCATGTGGAGCGGCCTGCGCCTGGGGGGGCGCGGGCTGGTGCTGGGCGCGCCGGACGTCGTGCTGCGGACCTCCGGCGCCGAGGCGCTGATCACGGCCGCACGGGCCGCCCAGGCCGAGGGGCGGCGGGTGCTGGCGCTCGCCGAGACCCCCGGGCTGCTGGGCGAGCCGGGCCCCGACGGCCCGCCGCCCGGCGAGCTGCGCCCCCTGGGCCTGGTGGTGCTCGCCGAGAGCCTGCGCGACGGCGTGCCGGAGGCGATCGCCTTCCTGCAGGACGAGGGCGTGCGCCCGGTGGTGATCTCCGGCGACGACCCGGTCACGGTCCGGGCGATCGCCTCCGACGCCGGCATCCCCGTGGGGGACGCGCCGCTCGATGGACGCACGCTGCCGGCCGACGCCGCCGAACTCGCCGCCGCGGTGCGCGAGGCCGGCGTGGTGGGCCGCACCCCGCCGGACGAGAAGCGACGCATCGTGGAGGCCCTCTCGCGGGACGCGGACGTGGCGATGATGGGCGACGGCGTGAACGACGTGCCCGCCCTCAAGGCCGCGCGGGTGGCGCTGTGCCCGGGCAGCGCGGCCGACATGGCGCGCACCGTCGCGGACCTGGTCCTGGTGCGCGGGGGCTTCACCTCGGTGCCGCCGATGATCGGCGAGGGCCGCAACGTGCTGCGCAACCTGCAGCGGGTGGCGAAGCTGTTCGTCGCCAAGTCCGTGCTGGCGGCGTTCCTGATCCTGACGATCGGCCTCAGCCCCACCGCCTACCCCTTCCTGCCGCGCCACCTCACCCTGATCTCGCTGCTCACGGTGGGCATCCCGGCGTTCGTGCTCGCGCTGGTGCGCAGCGAGGGACCCTGGCGCAGCGACCACTTCCTCCGGGACGTCGCCCGCTTCAGCGTGCCCGCGGGCGTCGCGGCCGGGCTCGGTGTGGTCACGGCGTTCCTGGTCGCGCTCAACGTGATGGAGCTGGGCCTGGAGGCCGCGCGGACGACCGCCGTGACCACGCTGATCGTGATCGGGCTGCACCTGGTGCTGCTGCTGGAGGGCGACAGCGGGGGTCCGTCCCGCCTGCGGTGGACGCTGGCGCTGTGCGGGTCACTGCTGCTCGGCTACTTCACGGTGCTCGCGATCCCCGGGTGGCGGGACTTCTTCCTGCTCCAGGTGCCCGACCTGCCCTCGCTGATCGCGACGGCGATCGGCAGCACGTTGGCGGTCGCCGGGCTGTGGGCTACGGACAGCCGTTTCGCGCCGCCCTTCCCCGCCCTGCGCGCCTGGGCGGCGCGCGTGACCTGACGGCGTCCCGGGGACGCGGCCGCTCCCGGCGGCCGCCCCCGGCAGGACGCCCGCCGAGCGTGACGGAGTCCCTCGTCCGCGGCGCCGGATGTGCCTATCCTGAGACCGTGGTCGCGTTCCCTCACCGCCCGTGCTGAGGCCCCGCCCCGACGTGGACGGCGCGCCGATGGAGATCGTGCTGTTCGTCAACGGGGCGCGATCGGCGCTGGGTGAGCGCGCGGTCGCCCACCTGGGGCGCGCCCTGGACGGCAGCGACGTGCGCGTGCAGGTGATCGACGTCTCCGCCGACCCGGACGCGGCCGAGCGCGCCCGGGTGCTCGCGACGCCCACGCTCATCTCGGTCCGCGACGGGCGCGAGACGCGGCTGGTGGGGGACCTGTCGGACCGGGCGACCGTGCGGCGCCGGCTCGGGCTGCCCGTGGAACCGGACGCGGGGGCGTAGGGCCGGGTCCCTCTGGCCGCCCCGGCGGCCACCGCTAGCGTGGTCGGGTGACCGATCCCCTCGTCCTGCTCACCGGGCCCACCGGGTACATCGGCGGCCGGCTCCTGGCGGCGCTGCAGGAGCGCGGCGTGCGGGTGCGCTGCCTCACGCGCAGGCCCGAGGCGCTGCACGACCTGGGTCCGCGCACGGAGGTCGTGCGCGCCGACGTCCGCGCGCGTCCCACCCTGGGTCCGGCCCTCGACGGCGTCGACACCGCCTACTACCTCGTCCACTCGATGGGCTCCCGCGGGGCGTTCGCGGCGGAGGACCGGATGGCGGCGCGGAACTTCGCGGACGCCGCCCGGGTGGCCGGGGTCCGGCGCATCGTGTACCTCGGCGGTCTCGGCCGGGGCCGGCGCCTGTCGAGCCATCTGGCAAGCCGGCACGAGGTGGGCCGGATCCTCGCCGGCAGCGGCATCCCGTGCCTGGAGTTCCGGGCGGGACCCGTGGTCGGCTCGGGGAGCCTGTCGTTCGAGATCGTGCGGGCCCTGGTCCGGCGGCTGCCGGTGATGGTGACGCCGCGGTGGGTCCGCACGATGACCCAGCCCATCGCCGCCGAGGACGTCATCGCCTACCTGCTGGCGGCGCTCGAGCAGCCCGAGGGGGCCCGCGGCGTCTACGAGATCGGCGGGCCGGAGCGCATGTCGTACGAGGGCCTCATGCGCGAGTACGCGCGCCAGCGCGGCCTGGAGCGGCGCGTGGTGCGGGTGCCGGTGCTGACGCCGCGCGTGTCCAGCGTCTGGCTCGGGCTCGTGACGCCCGTCTACGCGCGCGTGGCGCGCAAGATGATCGACGGGCTGCGCAACGAGACCGTCGTCCATGACGACAGCGCGCGGCGCGATTTCCCCCACATCCGCCCCCGCCCC